>JAEDFS010000014.1 GCA_016297895.1 Marvinbryantia sp. | reverse complement strand
GGAAGCTGGCGGATGAAGGTGTCCGCATTGGCAAGCTTTGCTGCTGCGAAGACTTCTTCATCTGTGGCGTTCAGTTTTCCGTAGCGGATGTTTTCCATCACTGTTCCGGTGAAGAGATTGGTGTCCTGGAGAACCATGCCCAGGGAGTGACGAAGGTCTGATTTCCGGATCTTGTTGATGTTGATACCGTCGTAGCGGATCTTGCCGTCCTGGATATCGTAGAACCGGTTGATCAGATTGGTGATGGTGGTCTTTCCGGCTCCGGTTGTGCCGACAAAGGCGATCTTCTGACCCGGCTGAGCATACATTTTAATGTCATGGAGTACGGTCTTTTCGGGAGTGTAGCCAAAGTCTACTCCGTCAAATACCACATCCCCCTGAAGGAGGCGGTAATCGGTGGTTCCCTCCGCCTTATGGAAATGCTTCCAGGCCCAGATTCCGGTGCGCTCTTCTCCGGATTCTGTTACGGTTCCGTTTTCCACACGGGCATTTACCAGTGTGACGTAGCCCTGATCCTGTTCCGGTTCTTCATCCAGCAGCCGGAAGATACGGTCGGCACCCGCCAGTGCCATGACAATGCTGTTTAACTGCTGGGAGACCTGGTTGATGGGCATGTTAAAGCTCTTATTAAAGGTCAGAAAGCTGGCGAGACCGCCCAGGGTAAAACCGCCGACCTGGTACAGTGCCAGGGTTCCGCCTGCGATAGCACAGAGTACATAACTGATATTTCCCACCTGGGCATTAATGGGACCTAAAATGTTGGAAAAAGAGTTAGCCTGTCTGGAAGCTTCATACAGCTCCTCGTTTAAGCGGTCAAAGGCTTCTTTACTTTTTTCTTCGTGGCAGAAGACCTTGACTACTTTCTGACCGTTCATCATTTCTTCCACAAATCCGTTGACCTTTCCCAGTGCCGCCTGCTGGGCGACAAAGTACTTTCCGCTGAGTCCGGCACATTTTTTCGTCAGCAGCAGAGTGACCCCTACCATGAACAGGCTCAGAACCGTCAGAGGAATGCTCAGCACGATCATGGATCCCAGAACGCTGATGATGGTGATGACGCTGTTGATGATCTGAGGGATACTCTGGCTGATCATCTGACGCAGGGTGTCAATGTCATTGGTATAAATGGACATGATATCACCGTGGGCGTGGGTGTCGAAGTAGCGGATGGGCAGGGACTCCATGTGGGTAAAGACATCCATACGCAGACGTTTCATGGTGCCCTGGGACACATAGATCATCATCCGTGACTGGGCGTAGGCTGCAGCCACACCGATGGCGTAAAAACAAGCCACTCTTGCAATGGCTCCTGCCAGCGGGCCAAAATCCGGATGGTCGGACAGAAGCAGAGGAGTGATATAGGAGTCAATTAAAGTTTTGGTAAACAGGGTACCCTGTACGTTGGCCAGTACACTGACGAAAATGCAGATCAGCACCAGTATGCACTGGATTCGATAGTTTTTCAGCACATACTGCATCAGGCGTTTCAGCAGTTTTCCGGGCTGATCTACTTTGGGTCTTGGACCCCTCGGCCCTCTGCCGTGGCCCATGGGCCCTCTGGCTGGCTGCATAGCTTTTGTATTTGTCATGCCATCTCACCTCCATTGGAATCAAAATCACCGGATCCGCTCATCTGGGATTCGTAGACATCACGGTAGATCTCGTTGTTTGCCAGCAGCTCTTCGTGGGTTCCGAAGGCGTTTACCTGTCCGTTGTCCATAACGATAATGCGATCGGCATGCTCCACACTGGAAATACGCTGGGCAATGATCAGTTTTGTGGTATCCGGGATCTCCTGGGCAAATGCCTGGCGGATTCTGGCATCGGTAGCGGTATCCACGGCACTGGTACTGTCGTCCAGGATCAGGATCTTCGGTTTTTTCAGCAGAGCCCTGGCAATACAGAGACGCTGCTTTTGACCGCCGGAGACATTGGAGCCGCCCTGCTCGATATAGGTGTTGTATTTGTCAGGAAACTGCTGGATGAACTCATCGGCACAGGCCAGGCGGCAGGCACGGATACATTCCTCCTCTGTGGCATGTTCATTTCCCCAGCGGAGATTTTCCAAGATCGTTCCGGAGAAAAGCACATTTTTCTGCAGCACCACAGCTACCTGATTTCGCAGGGTCTCCAGATCATAGCGGCGGACATTTTTGCCGCCTACCAGTACACGGCCGCCGGTGGTGTCATAGAGCCGGCTGATCAGGTTGACCAGGCTGGATTTGGAGCTTCCGGTTCCTCCGATGATTCCGATGGTCTCACCGGAACGGATGGAAAGAGAGATGTGATCCAGCACCGGGCGCTCAGCCGTTTTGCTGTAGGAAAAGGACACATCCTCGAAGGTAATGCTTCCGTCGGGAACATCATAATCAGGATCTTTTGGATTGACCAGGTCACTTTTTTCATTGAGCACTTCGGCGACACGTTTTGCGCTGGCGGCGCTCATGGTCAGCATGACAAAGATCATGGAGAGCATCATCAGACTCATAAGGATGTTCATGCAGTAGGTCAGAAGGCTCATCATCTGCCCTGTGGTCAGTTCATCGGCAACGATCATTTTTGCACCCAGCCAGCTGATCAGAAGAATGCAGGCGTAAACGGTAAACTGCATGACCGGCATGTTCATGACCACGATCTTTTCGGCTTTTACAAACATCTGATACAGATTTTCTGCGGCTTTTGAAAACTTTTGGTTTTCAAAATCTTCTCTGACAAAGGCTTTCACCACACGGATGCCGGTGACGTTTTCCTGGACACTGGCATTAAGCTCGTCATATTTTTTAAATACCTGACTGAAATATGCGGTGGCCCTGGAGATCAGGAAGGACAGGATCACAGCCAGCAGGCAGACTGCCACTAGATAGATACTGGCCAGCTTCCGGTTGATAGAAAAGGCCATGATCATGGCAATGAGCAGGGTCATGGGTGCACGGAAACACATGCGCAGGATCATCTGATAGGAGTTCTGCAGGTTGGTCACGTCGGTGGTCAGACGAGTCACAAGTCCTGCTACGCTGTATTTGTCAATGTTTGCAAAGGAAAAGGTCTGGATATTGTCAAACATTCCCTTTCGGAGATTCTTTGCAAACCCGGTAGATGCTTTTGCCCCGAATACGCCTCCCAGCACACCGGCCAGAAGGCCGAAGGCTGCAGCCGCGATCATGAGCAGGCCGGTCCGGTAAATGTACTGAACATTTCCCTTATTCACACCCTCATCAATAATGGATGCCATCAGAAGAGGGATGATCATTTCCATAATGACTTCGAAGACCATACAGAATGGGGTCAGAAGGGAAACTGTTTTAAATTCTTTGATCTGGGATGCCAGTGTTTTTATCATAAAGTCATTTCACCTCCGTTTTCCAGATTTGTTCTCATGGTTCTCAGGATCCGAAGAAATGTTTCCAGATCTTCGGCTGAAATATTTGTGGTCAGTTGTGTTTCTACAATATTGTGCATATCTATATAATTCTGCCGCTGGAACTGCTTTGCCTTTTCGGTCAGGACCAGTTTCTTAAGTCTTGCATCTTTTTCAACGGAAACTCTCTGAATATAACCTTTCTTTTCCATTAGCTTTACGATATTGGCGACGGTGGAACGGGTGATGCGAAAGGCTGCTTCAATGTCTTTCTGATAGATGTCCTGATTCGGATGATCGTAGAGATATCCGATGATCCAGCCGTGCATGACCGTTACCTGATCCATGCCGTTTTTTATGGAGATATTCGTAAAATATCTTCCGATCATATGGTCTAAAGTCTTGATCTCGTACCCGATGCGGGGATCTTTTTCCATGATGGCCTCTCCCTTCTTAAAATGTTTGATATAAGACTGTTTTGTAACAAACAATATGATAGGGAGATTATAGGAAGAAAAAAGAAGCTTGTCAAGACGGAAGGTTCCGTTTTGGATAAATACAGATCGATTCGATTCCGAATAAGAGTTGCGCCTGTATGAGATTTTTTGTATAATCAGTACAAATAAGAAGGAGGAACGGGGAAAATATGGAAAAAATGACGAACATACAGGGACGTCTCCTTGAGGGATGTGTCTGGGATGAGCGGGAAGAAAAGCTGTATTTTGTGGATATTGAAGACCGAAAAATATACTGTATGGATCCGAAGACCAGGTTCCTTTCTGATATGGAAATGAAGGATTATGTAAGCTGTATTGTGCTGAGGCCGGACGGGGATCTGATGGCGGCACTGCCGGACGGGCTTTACCGTGTGGATTTCCGGAAGAGGACGGTAATAAAGGTGATGGAGAGCTGCCTCCCGGCAGGGATTCGTTACAACGACGGAAAATGCGCTCCGGACGGAAAGCTGTGGATCGGCAGCATGGCGATCTGTCAGGATGAGTCGGCACCCCATGCCGGAGCCCTTTTCTGCATTGAGAAGGAGAAGATCCGGACGATCTATTCCGGTTATACCATTCCAAACGGACTGGCATGGAATGAGGAGCGTACCTGTTTTTATCACATTGATACGCCTGAACGGAAAGTGGACCGGTATCACCTGACCGAAAGCGGACAGATCACGGGAAGAGAGACGGCAGCAGATCTGAGCCGGGAGGAGGGAAATCCTGATGGCATGTGCATGGACAGTCAGGGAAATCTCTGGATCGCCATGTGGGGCGGAAGCCAGGTCCTCTGCGTCGATCCACGGACAGGAGAGATTCTTATGCGTCTGCCGGTAAATGATCTGTATGTCAGCTGCTGTACCTTCGGAGGAAAAGAACTGGATCAGCTGTTTATTACTACAGCCCGGGCGGAGGATGGAAGCGGCGGAGAACTTTATATGGAAAAGATGCAGGTAAAAGGAGTGAAAGCAGGGAGATATGGACAGACAGAATAGAAAAACAGCACTGGTAACAGGAGCGGCAAAAGGAATCGGAAGACAGATCGCATATTGTATGGCAGAAGCCGGATATAACGTGATCGTAAATTATCACAGCAGACGGGAAGCGGCAGAAGAGCTTTGCCGGGAAATGGAACGCTTTGGAGTGGAGACCATGGCGGTTTATGGAGATATGGGAAAAGTGGAGGACATCCGCAGGATGTACGATCAGGTGTTTGAGAGATTTCCGGTGGTGGATGTGCTGGTCAACAATGCGGGGATCAGCAGTGAAGTCTATTTCCTGGATGCCACGGAAGAGATGTTTGACGAGATGACAGCCATTGACTGGAAGGGAGTCTTTTTCAGCAGCCAGATCGCTGCGAAGAAAATGATCGAACAGGGTGTGAAGGGCGTGATCATCAATCTGTCCTCCAATCAGGTGGACGGATGCTGGCCCAGGGCGACGATCTATGCGCCCACCAAGGCGGCTGTTTCCAAATTTACCAGAAATGCTGCCATGGAGCTGTCCCTTCATGGAATCCGGATGGTGGCGATCGCTCCGGGATACACCGATGTGGGCTGGGAGCCGGGAGATATCCGCCTGAAGGCTGCCGGGAGACTGCCCTTCAGACGGTTTGCCACAACGACAGAGATCGCAAAGGGCGTGGTCTATCTGGCATCAGAAGAGGCAGCGTATATTACGGGTACCACTCTTGTAATGGACGGAGGTGCCACTCTGCCGGTGGTAGCTGCCAATGATTTTGTGGAGGACTGATTCATGGAACATACTTACTACAATGAACTCCTTCAGGGAGACAAAGGAGCGCTGAAAAGAGCACTGTATAAATCCATGGGATTTACAGATGAAGCCCTGGAAAAGCCTTTGATCGCCATTGTAAATACCTATACCAATGCCACACCCGGGCATTATAACCTGAATGAGATCTGTGAGCAGGTGAAGCGGGGGATCGAGGCAGACGGGGGCACGGCCATGACCTTCGGAAGTATTGCGCCCTGTGACGGGATCGCAGAGGGCCATGAGGGAATGAGATATATCCTTCCTTCCAGGGATCTGATCACTTCTTCGGTGGAGTGTATGGTGCGTGCCCACCGGTTTGACGGACTGGTGCTTTTGGGCTCCTGTGACAAGATCGTTCCGGGGCTTCTGATGGCGGCGGCCAGACTGGATCTGCCGGCTGTATTCTGCAACAGCGGTCCCATGATGCCGGCCTGTTATAAAGGAAAACATTATGACGGAAACATTGTGACGGAAGCGGTGGGCTGGAAACAGAGAGGAGAGATCACGGAAGAGGAATTCCGTGAGATTGAAGATCTGGCAGAGCCCTGTGCAGGTTCCTGTGCCATGCTTGGTACGGCCAATACCATGGGATGTATGGCGGAAGCGCTGGGAATGAGTCTTCCGGGAAGTGCCGTGATCCCGGCAGTCTATGCAAAACGGATGCAGACGGCCTATGAAACAGGACGTGCCGTGATGAACCTGGTAAAGAAAGGAATCACAGCCAGACAGATCCTGACAGAAAAGGCAGTAGAAAATGCCATCAGTGTTCTGATGGGAATCGGAGGTTCTACCAACGGAATTATGCATCTGCAGGCGATCTATAAGGAGGCAGGCCTGGGACATCTCCCGCTGGAGGTTTTCGACCGGTTCAGCAGAAAGGTTCCCCAGATCGCTTCTGTATATCCGGCGTCACCCTATGATATGATAGACTTTTACGAGGCGGGAGGAGTTCCGGCGGTGATGAAAGAGCTGGAGCCGCTGCTGCACACAGATTGTGTGACCGTGACAGGACACAGCGTAAAAGAGAATCTGAAAGAAATGTCTTTTACTTCCCGAAGAGAGGTGATCCGCAGTCTGGCAGAACCTTTCCATCCGGACGGAGGCGTGGCTGTCCTGACCGGAAATCTGGCACCCATGGGAGCGGTAGTTAAGCCGGCAGCCATCCCGGATCATCTGATGACCATGACGGGAAAGGCGAAGGTGTATCAGAGCGAGCAGGAGGCCTGTGAGGCGATCCTGGCAGGAGAAGTGAAGCCGGGCACCATGGTGGTGCTGCGTTATGAAGGACCAAAGGGCGGACCGGGAATGCCGGAAATGTACCGGCCCATGAAATGCCTGGAAGGAATGAACCGGGCATCTGACTGTGCCATTGTGACAGACGGCAGATTTTCCGGTTCCAACAGAGGATGCTTTGTGGGACATATTTCTCCGGAAGCCTATGAAGGAGGTACTCTTGCACTGGTGGAGGATGGTGATGAGATCACCATCGATGTGCCGAACCGCAGGATCACCCTCCATGTGACGGAGGAAGAGCTGGCACAGAGAAAGAAAGCATGGAAACCGGTGGAAAAGACCCTTCCGGACGGATACCTGAATATTTACCGGAAGATCACCAGATCAGCGGCAGAGGGCGCCGTGATGGAAGTCGGAAAAGAGGAATAGAATATGATTACGTGGAAAGATGATAACGAACTGTTTGCAATGATGAAAAAAGAGCTGTATTCTGCGGTGATTGGGGATATTCTGGATAAGATGCATTATCTGCATCAGTTCCTGCCCCAGCGGATCCAGCCCATCGATACAGATATGGTGGTGGCGGGAAGAGCCATGCCGGTTCTGGAAGCGGATGCCTTCGAGGAGTTGTCTGACGGTCAGAATCCCATTATGAAAAAGCCCTTCGGACTGATGCTGGAGGCACTGGATGACCTGAAGGAAAATGAGGTATATATCTGTACCGGAGCCTCACCGTCCTATGCGCTGGTGGGAGAGCTGATGTGCACCAGAATGCAGATCTTAAGGGCGGCAGGAGCAGTGGTAAACGGATTTCACCGGGACACCAAAGGAATCCTGGAACTTGATTTTCCATGCTTTTCCTACGGAAGATATGCCCAGGATCAGGCCCCAAGAGGAAAGGTGATCGATTACCGGGTGCCCATCGAGATCGAAGGAGTCCTGATCAATCCGGGAGATATTATTTTCGGCGACCTGGACGGAGTGGTGGTCATTCCCAAAGAGGTGGAAACAGAGGTCATTCAGAGGGCTTATGAGAAAGCAACCGGGGAGAAAATGGTGGCAGAGGCCATTCGTGCCGGAATGGGTGCGAAGGAATCCTTTGACAGGCATGGAATCATGTGAGACTTAAGCTTCCGGCGGATGATAGAAAATGGGAAGGGCGGGAAATGCCATGGACAGAATACAGGAACTGCTGATGAAGATATGGAAGGAAGGCGTCGGGAAAATGGATGTGAGAAAATCCGGGGCTTACCGTTTCCTGCCCAGTTACCGCTATGAAGCGCACAGTCACGTGGAGTATGAGATCAATTATGTGCTCAGCGGGAAATGCATGATGATCTTTGAGGAAGAATATGTGCCCCTGAAGGTGGGGGAGTGCATCGTGATCTCGCCGTTTTGGAAGCATGGATTTCTGGTAGATGCCAAAAGCGGCTGTAAAATACAGCAGACAGAGATGAGCGTAGAGATTCCGGAAAGCATGAAAGAGATATTTCCCTTTTGTGACAGAAAGGTTCCCTATCGTCTTATCAGGGACTGCGAGGATCTTGTGCCTGTCATGGAGCAGCTGTCCAGGCATCACAGAAATGACAGAGAGACCTACAGGGCAGCGCTTCTGGATCTTTCGGTCCTTCAGCTCATTGCGGCTTTGGGATATCATACCGGTAAGATGCAAAATGGCATGGCCGGAGTCAGAAATGAAAAAATACGTGATCTCATGAAGTATATACAGGAACATTATCACGAACCGCTTCAGATTGAAAAACTGGCTGCCGGGCGCGGAATCAGCTCCCGGTTTGTGCGCAGGTATTTCACAGAAGAGATCGGCATGCCCTGCTCTGCCTATATACAGACCCTGCGTCTCAATAAAGCAAAGGAGCTTCTGTGGGAGACCGATAAGAGCATTACCGGGATTGCTCTGGAAGTAGGATACGGGACACCCCAGTATTTCTGCCGGATCTTCCGGGAAGAGATCGGCATGTCCCCATCCGCCTACCGTTTCAGCTGGAAGGAAAAGCAGATTAAGAAGCAGATCAGTACTCAAACCGATACGCAATAGTCCGGTTCCAGAGAGTGCCTGAGGGAGTGGTTTCATAGGGAAAACCATGGCTTCCGGGAGCATCAGGATAATCCTGGAATTCAAAGGCCAGGGCGCAGGAAGGAACTGAGTACTGTCCGCCTGCGAGAGCCAGCCCTTCCGGAATATATCCGCCGGAATAGAGCACCATGCAGGGAGCATCGGAAGAGATGGAAAGGGTGACGGGGCTGCCCGGCAGAGTACAGATCAGATCGGCTTTTGTGCTCTCCGGCATTTCTGATGACGGTGCATCGCAGGATCGGAGAGACCGATGATCCAGGATAAATCCGTGGTTATATCCCTGATTCCGTAAAAGCTGATCGTCTCCGGGAAAGCGGTCCTGCTGTTCCTTAAGAGACGTGGGCTGGCGAAAATCAAAAGGTGTGTCGGTGACATTCTGAGACCCTTCCGGGATAAAGTCAGGAGCGTTTACGAGGCAGCGTCCGGCACGGATCTTAAGAATGTGATCTTTCGCAGACCTGGAAAAATCACCGGACAGATTAAAGTAACAGTGATTGGAGAGGTTAAAATAAGTCTCCCGGTCGGAAAGAGCTTCATAGCGCAGGGTCAGGACATGCTGTTCTGCCAGGGTGTAGATCGCTCTGAGCTGCCGGTTCCCGGGAAAACCGTCCAGACCGTCAGGAAGCGTAAGAGTGAAAGTGACACAGACGCAAGAGTCTGTCTGCTCTGCCGACAGAAGCTCCCAGTTCTGAAAAGAGGCGTTGTGGAAGCCGCCGTGAAGGCTGTGACAGTTATTCTCATTTCTGGAAAGCTGACAAATGCCGTTTTTCAGGGGAAGCAGTCCTTTTGAGATACGCCCGGCCGTGGGAGCCAGGGTGGCGCCGGCATACAGGGAATTGGATCGCCAGTCTTCTTCCTCGGAAAAAGAAAGCGCAATATTCTGTAAGCGAGAGGAACCCACGGGGCAGAGAATCTGTCGAATGGAGGCTCCCAGGGAAGACAGGGTCAGAGAAAATCCGTCCTGACAGATCAGCTGAATCAGCAGGGAACTGCCGGATGCGGATACAAATTTTTTGATAATCATTGTGTGATTGTTCTCCTTTCGGTGCGAATATCATGCAGTTTTTGAAAATACTGTAACGCAAAAGAAGAATCTGCGCAATAAAAACCTGTGAAAGAGACAGAATTTACGGATGCATGAAAGAAAACCGGGCGAAAAGTTCGTTAAAATGACAGAAAAACAGAGATGAATATGAAATTGACAAACATACTGCACAAAAACAGCAATTTTTTTAAACTGCATAGCAATTTCGAGTAATGAAATACCGTACAGGGAGGGCTATAATAAAAAACAGATAACGTAAGGAGGGAAAGGATATGAGCAGTGTACTTGAGTTTAAAAATATCTCAAAGTATTTCCCTGGAGTAAAGGCGCTGGACGATATTTGCTTTAAGGCATACGGCGGAGAAGTGCTGGCGTTCCTTGGTGAGAACGGAGCCGGGAAGTCCACGCTTTTGAAGGTGCTCAACGGAGACTATCAGCCGACAAAGGGTGAATATCTGCTGGATGGCGTGCAGAAGCATTTCCATTCACCTAATGAAGCAATTGCAGAGGGCATCAGCGTTATTTATCAGGAACGTCAGATCCTGCTGGAGCTGAGTGTGGCGGAGAATATTTATCTGGGCCGGATGCCGGCAAACAGGTTTGGAGTGATCGATAAATCCAAGGCAAACCGGATGGCGAAAGAGATCATTGACGATTTCGGACTTCCGATCTCACCGACGACGAAGGTGAAGGATCTGAGTATCGCCTATCAGCAGATGGTGGAGATTATGAAGGCATACAGCCGTGACAATCTGAAGGTCATCTGTTTTGATGAACCGACAGCCAGCTTAAGTGATGCGGAGATCGACAGCCTGTTTGAAATTATTGAAAAACTGAAGGCGCAGGGAAAGATCATTATCTATGTTTCCCATCGTATGAAAGAGATCCAGCAGATCGCAGATAAAGTGGCTATCTTCAAGGACGGACGGTATGTGGATACCGTAGTGACCAAAGAGGTGCCGGAGAAGCAGCTGATCAAAATGATGGTGGGACGGGATCTGGGAGATATCTTTAATAATCTGGACAGAAATGATAAGATCGGTGATGTGCTCCTGGAGGTAAAGGGTGTTTCTTCTGATTATGTGAAGGAAAATTCTTTTGTATTACATAAAGGTGAAGTTCTTGGATTTTCGGGCCTGGTTGGTGCCGGAAGAACGGAGCTGATGAGAGCCATCATCGGGGCGGATAAGATGAAGACCGGCGAGGTGTATCTGGAAGGGAAGAAGATCATCAGCCGGAGCCCGAAGGAAGCGATGGATAACGGAATCGTACTGGTTCCGGAGGACAGAAAGCTTCAGGGGATCCTGAGCAACTTAAGTGTGGCAGGAAATATCAACATTGCTTTGATGGATCAGAATTCCAACAGACTGGGCGTCATAGACGGGAAAAAGGAAGAGGCGGCCGCAGAAAAGGGAATCCGGGATTTCCGGGTAAAGACGCCTTCTCCGGATAAGAAGATCGTGGAGCTGTCCGGCGGCAACCAGCAGAAATGTATCGTTGCCAGAGGAATCGCCACCAACCCGAAGGTTCTGATTCTGGATGAACCTACTAAGGGAATCGATGTAGGAGCAAAATCCGAGTTTTATACAATGATCTGCGAATTTGCAAAGCAGGGACTGGGTGTCATCCTGATCTCCTCGGAAATGCCTGAGGTGATCGGACTCTCCGACAGGATCATTGTTATGAAAACTCTGAAGATCGTCGGGGAAGTCTCAAGAGAAGAGGCGACCGAAGATAAGCTGTTAAGTCTGGGAATGATGGGGGAAGAAGCGAATGAGTAATATTGAAACAAAAAAAGAGAAAAAAGGCATACTGAGTGTGATCGGCGGTGACAAGCTGATCCTGATCGTGGCGATCATTGCCGTATTTGCATTGTTTACATGTCTGAATAAGAACTTCCTGACATGGACCAACATGGTAAACCTGATGGTTGCTGCTTCCCTGGTAGGGCTGGTAGCAGTGGGACATACCTATCTGATCATTGCAGGACAGAACGACCTGTCTCCGGGATCTCTGGCAGCATTCTGCGGAACCCTGGCAGCACTGCTGCTTTCCATGGACGTTCCTCTGATCCTGACGATCCTGATCGTAATCGCAGCCGGCATTCTGGCAGGTCTGTTTAATGCATGGATGGTCAACAAGATCCGACTGGAAGCATTTATCGCAACACTGGTTACACAGAACATTGTCCGCGGCTTTGCTTATATTATCTGCGATGGTAAACCGATCTCCATCAGCAACAAGGCTTACCTGGCAATCGGAAAAGCAAGATTCTTAACGATTCCGGTTTCCGTATGGCTGATGATCATTGCTTTCGTAGTATTCGGATTTGTCCTGGCAAAGACGAAATTCGGAAGAAGCGTCTATGCGATCGGAGGCAGCCAGGAGGCAGCCAGACTGGCAGGACTGAATCCTCAGAGAATCGTTACAAAATGTTTTATCCTCATCGGTGTGCTGACTGCCCTGGGCGGTATCGTGTTCTCATCCCGTATGAATTCCGGACAGCCCGCAGCAAATGTGAACCTGGAGTTTGATGCCATCACAGCTGTTATTCTGGGTGGTGTATCTTTTGCCGGAGGTGTCGGCGACATGTTCGGTACGGTTCTTGGTGTAATCCTGATCCAGGCATTCAACACCGGACTGATCATGGTAAACGTATCTACATTCTGGCAGTATGTAGCCCGTGGAGCCCTGCTCCTGTTCGCTCTGACTTCCGACTATATCCGTAAGCAGAGACGTGAGAAGGAACTTCTGGAAGCAAGCATGAGAAATATCAAATAACAGGATACCGGGTCAAGAGCACGAAGTGCGGAGAAATCCGTGTATCACAGGGATCAAAATATCAATATGAATCTCTCACACAGAACGTGTGATTGTATAAAAAATCTTAAGGAGGACGAAAAAATGAATAAGAAAGTGATGAGCGTAGTACTGGCAGCAGCAACAGTAGCAGGTCTTGCAGCAGGAAGCATGACTGTAAGTGCAGAGGATCTGGTTGTGTATGGTATCTACAAAGCAGGTGACCAGACATGGTTTATCGATGAGGGAGCAGCAGCACAGAAGGCTGTAGAAGAAGCAGGCGGAGAATTCATTTATGTTGACGCTAAGATGAACCCGGAAGAGTACTTGAAAGCAATCGATAATGCAATTGCAAACAAGGCAAGCGGAATTGTTACCTGTATTCCCGATCAGACACTGTCTCAGGCAACCATCGACAAAGTAGAAGAAGCAGGTATCCCCATCGTAGCAGCTGATGATGCTCTGCAGGATGATGAAGGCAACAAGCTGGCACCGTGGGTTGGTATCAATGCATACGTAATCGGTGAAGCAAACGGCGAATGGCTGGCTAACTATGCAAAAGAAAATGACCTGGTAGGCAAAGAAGAAGTTGGTCTTCTGATCATGACCATGGATACCGTATCCAGCTGTGTACCTCGTGCAGAGGGTGAATATGACAAGTTCACAGAACTTTGCCCGGACTTCTCCACAGACAATATCTTCTACGCAGACTATGACGGAACAACAGATAAGGGCAACACCGCTGCAGCAGCAGTTATCACAGCAAATCCGCAGATCACCACATGGCTGGTAACCGGAGCAAACGAAGAAGGTACGATCGGTGCATGCCGTGCTCTGGAGACAGCAGGTCTGGATGCAAATGCATGTGTAGTAGGTCTTGGCGCATACATGGCAAAAGACGAGTGGAATGATAAAGGTGCTGACGGAACATGTATGAAAGCATCTGCATACTTCTCTTCTGAGTCTGTTGGTGCAGGTTCTGTAGAAGTTCTTCAGAAACTGATCGCTGGTGAAGAAGTTGAGATGGAAACTGCAGTTGATGCTGTAGTTGTTACTCCGGAAAATTACAAAGAGGTAATGGGAAGCTACGCTGAATAAGCAGAGATCTGAATTTCCCGTGTAAAAGGTAAAGAAAAGGGGGCTGCATCGGCAGTCCCCTTTTTCGGTGGATTCTATCTCAGGAGCAGCCGGACAGCGTTCGGTCACGGAATTCTCCGGGTGTCATATGTTCCCATTTCCTGAAAGTGGAGCAGAAGCTGCTCTCACTGTTGAAGCCGGAACTAAACGCAATTTCCTTGATGGGAATATCCGGTGTTTTTAACAGGAATTTGGCAGAATTGATCCGGGTGGCGATCAGGTACTGGTGTGGAGTAAAGCCGGTCTCTGCGGTGAAGACCCTGGTAAAATGATAGGGACTCATATTGGAGTTCTTTGCCAGAACGTCCAGAGAAAGCGGTTCACTGAAGTGTTCATTGATGTAGGCCAGGGAATTTTCCACGATCTTGGAATGGGAAAAGCTGCTGCCATTGTCGGAACGGATATTCAGCAGGGAAGTAAGAATACGGGTAATGGATTCGGACACCGCTGCTTCTTTGATGGGTTTTGAGTTCCGGAACAGAGTCAGGATGTTTTCCGCTTCCCGGAAGAGAGGATAGAGATTGCCGGAGCTGATGATATTTCCGTGGCTGGCGGTGATCAGTTCATAGTAGCTCCGGGCAAGAGGACCGTCAAAATGGATCCAGGACACATCCGAATCTTCCTGATATTCATATTCGTGGGGCTCATAGCAGTCAAGAAGGAGAAAGCTGTCCCGGGGAACGGTCTCAAACTGTCCCTGAAGGCGGACCCGACAGGATCCCCTGTGGACATGCATCAGAAGAAAGCTGTCATAATGAGAACGCTGAAGATGATAGCCGGCCTGGTAATAAAAGTGTCCCAGAACGATCGGGTACAGATAGATCCGGGTGGCAGCCGTACTGGGCTGATAGAGATAATAATCGGAATCGGGTTTTACAAGAGCTTCTTTGGAACGCATAAAATGACTCCTTTATAAACAGCAATTTTTTTAAACTTATAAGCAAATTCAGATAATGAATATGCGTAAAAAACAGGATATAATGACATTAACACAGAAAGTAAGAAAAGGCAATAAAAATATATCAAGGAGGGCAATATGGAAGACGTAAGAATCTGGGAAGAAGAGGTCATCATTCCCACCTACGAAATCGGTGCAGCGGAGAAGAATCCGATTTTTTCGGAAAAACGTGTGTACCAGGGAAGTTCCGGAAGAGTATATCCTTATCCGGTCATTGAGAAAATAGAGGATACGAAGAAGGACAAAGCCTGGAAGGCAGTGTATCTGGAAAATCAGTACCTGAAAGTAATGGTGCTGCCGGAGCTTGGAGGCAGGATCCAGAGAGCTTATGACAAAACAAACGGTTATGATTTTGTGTATTATAACCATGTGATCAAGCCGGCTCTTGTCGGACTGACCGGACCCTGGATCTCCGGAGGAATTGAGTTTAACTGGCCCCAGCATCACCGTCCCACCACTTATCTTCCGGTGGACTATGCAGTGACGGAGCATGAGGACGGAAGCAAGACCGTGATGATCAATGATGTGGATCAGATGTACGGAACAAAAGGAATTGCTTCTTTTACCCTGTATCCCGACAAGGCATATATTGAGATCCGAGGACAGCTTTACAACCGTACCCCCATGGCACAGACATTCCTGTGGTGGGCAAACCCTGCGGTAGCGGTCAATGATCAGACCCAGTCTGTATTTCCGCCCGATGTTCATGCGGTAATGGACCATGGAAAACGTGATGTGTCAAAATTCCCCATTGCTACCGGTGTGTACTATAAACATGACTACAGTGCAGGTGTGGATATTTCCCGTTATAAAAATATTCCCGTTCCCACTTCCTACATGGCAGAGAAATCGGATTTTGATTTCGTGGGTGGATATGATTACGGAAAAGAAGCCGGAATCCTTCATGTGGCAGATCATCATATTTCTCCGGGCAAGAAGCAGTGGACCTGGGGATGCGGTGATTTCGGAAAGGCATGGGACCGCAACCTGACAGACGAGGACGGTCCGTACATCGAGCTGATGACCGGTGTCTATACCGATAATCAGCCTGACTTTACCTGGCTGAAGCCTTTCGAGGAAAAGACATTTAAGCAGTATTTTATGCCCTATAAAAAAGTGGGCTATGTAAAAAATGCCACCATCGATGCTATGGTAAACATGGAGATCGGTGAGCAGGAAGTATCCCTGTGCGTGTATACCACCGGGGCTGAAAAAGACGTGAAAGTAATCCTGGAGCAGAAGGGCAGTGTGGTATTTGAAGACACGGCTGATATTTCTCCGGTAGCGGTATACGAAAAACAGGTGCCGCTTCAGGTGAAAGAAAAAACAGAGCTTACCGTTCGTGTAAAAAATGCGCAGGGAAGAGAACTGGTAGCCTTCACTCCTCTGGAAGAGAAGATTCCCAAAATGCCGGAGCCGGCACAGGCTGCAAAGGACCCAAAAGAGATCCAGACCTGTGAGGAACTCTATCTGACCGGACTTCATATTGAACAGTATCGTCATGCTACCTATCTTCCGGATGACTATTACCTGGAAGGTCTGAAGCGGGATGAAGGAGATATCCGTCTGAATACAGCATACGGCATGCTGCTGCTTCGCCGCGGACTTCTGACAGAGAGCGAGAAATATTTCCGTAAAGCTCTGGAGAGAATGACCTGGAAGAATCCCAATCCTTACAACAGTGAGGCATATTATGATCTGGGCCTGACCCTGTTCTGTCAGAAACGGTATGACGAGGCCTATGATGCATTCTTTAAGGCAACCTGGTCCAATGAGCAGCAGGAAATGTCTTTCTATTATCTGGCAGCCATCGCAGCCGGAAAGGGAGCTTATCCTCTGGCACTGGAACTGGCGGAAAAGGGTCTGGTGAAGAACAGTCACAATATTAAGGCAAGAGGTCTGAAAGCGCTGATCCTGCGTAAACTGGGAAGAATCGAAGAGGCAAAGGCATGGATCAAAGAAAATAAACAGGTAGATCCTTTTGATTATGTATCCGGATTTGAAGAGACACTTCTGGCCTCTGAAGAGGAACGGGAAGAAAAGAGACAGGCTCTGAAAGCCCAGATGCGTAATTTCCATCAGAACTTTATTCAGGCAGCCATCGATTATATGGAAAGCGGAGCGTTTGAGGAGGCTTACGGCATTCTGAATCTTTGCGATGCTCAGTGGCCCATGCTGGATTATTTCCGCGCAGCCTGCCTGTACGGTATGGGTCAGGAAGAAAAAGCAGGAGAACTGGTGGAAAAGGCGGATGCCTGCGATCCTTACTGCTGTTTCCCCAACCGTCTGGAGGACATTGCTGTTCTGGAACTGGCAGCAAAGCTGAGACCGGAGCTTCCAAAATCCTATTATTATGCGGGCAATCTCTGGTATGATAAACGTCAGTATGACAAGGCAAAAGAGGCCTGGGAGACCTCAGCCCGTCTTGATGATACCTATCCGACCGTTCTTCGGAACCTGGCGCTGGTTTATTATAACAAATATCAGCTTCCGGATAAGGCAAAGGAAGTTCTGGAGAGAGCCTTTGCCCTGGATCCCACCGACTGCCGGATCTTCCTGGAACTGGATCAGCTGTATAAGAAACTGGAATATTCTGTGGAGGAACGTCTGGAATTCTATGAGAAATATCCGGATACCTTTGTGAAGAGAGATGATGTGTTTATTGAATACATTACCCTGCAGAACTTCACAGGCAATCATGAAAAAGCTTATGAACTGCTGATGAGCAGAAAATTCCATCCGTGGGAAGGCGGAGAAGGAAAGGCAACGACCCAGTACACCAGGGCTCTGGTGGAAATGGCGAAGAAAGCCATCACAGTCGAGGACTATGCGAAGGCAGAACAGCTTCTGGAACAGGCACTTGTTTATCCGGAAAACCTGGGCGAAGGAAAGCTGGAGGGAACAAAGGATAATCATATCAACTATTACCTGGGCGTAGTAAAGAAAGCACTTGGAAAAGAAGAAGAGGCAGAGAAGCTCTTTGCAGCAGCCAGCACGGGAACCGATGAACCGGCAGGAATGATGTTCTACAATGACCAGCCGGCAGATATGATCATGTTCCAGGGAATGGCATTGAGAGAACTGGGCGAGCCGGTGGCTTCCAATTCCAGATTCTATAAGCTGATCAGCTATGGGGAAGCTCATATTTATGATGAAGTGAAAATGGATTACTTTGCAGTATCTTATCCGGATCTTCTGATCTTTGATGAGAACTTTACAAAGAAGAACAAAGCGCATTGCTGTTACCTCTGCGGCCTTGGCAATCTTGGTCTGGGCAATAAGGAAAAGGCAAAAACCTGCTTTGAAGAGACCCTGAAGCTGGATCCTCATCATCTGCTGGCAAAACTGTATCTGAAAGATGCGGAGTGATTTTGAAGAAAATTGGGACCCGGGAAGCGTAGATACTTCCCGGGTTCTCTTGTTTTGGGCACCTGGAGCTAAAACTCTTCTCTGAGACTTAAAACGGTCTGTTCTAACGAAATTTATATGATTTTTTGTGACCTGGACAATAAGTTTTTCTGCATATACCCAATTATCTGAATGAAAAGATTTACCAGGACAGGGAAAGTTCCACCGGATCTGATCGGTGTCCATTTGAAGCAAAAACCCGGTTGACAAATCGGGTATGCAGTGGTATCATGATAAATAAGTTTTAGCAAGTTAATAATTTAAACCGATGAAGCGGAGATAACGGTTATTATGCTTCCACAGAGAGTCCGGGCAGGTGAGAGCCGGGTGAAAAACAGATAATCAAATGGACCGCCGAGGGTGCAGTCAAATGGGCAATCATGTCCAGAGTATTCTGCAACGTGGAGGCATACGTCAGTTGCCGGGGGTATGAAAGTATCCTGCTAAGCGCACAGTGAGATGACTGTGAATCAAGGTGGCACCGCGGATTGTATGATTCGTCCTTGACAGAAGAGATTCTTCTGTCAGGGACTTTTTTTGATATAAGAAATGGCTGCAAGCGAGTTTTTAACAGGAGGAATAACGTATGAAGATTTTACCGGAACTTAGCGAGGTGAAAAAAATAGCTGCAGGCGGTGAGTACAAGGTACTTCCGGTAAGCTGTGAGATCTTATCGGATATCTGCACCCCCATTGAGGCACTGAAAATTCTGAAGAATGTGTCGACCCATTGCTATATGCTGGAGTCTGTGGCGGAAAAAGAGAAGTGGGGGCGTTATACGTTTCTGGGATTTGATCCCAAAATGGAGATCACCTGTATAGGCGGAACGATGAAAGCGGGAAATGTGACATTTCAGACAAAAGATCCGTCGGCATTTCTCCGACAGATCCTGGCAGATTATAAGAGCCCTCATTTTGACTATCTGCCCTCCTTTACCGGAGGTCTGGTAGGATATTTTTCCTATGACTATCTTACTTACAGTGAGCCTTCAGTGAAAAGAGAGACAGAGGATAGCGAGGAATTTAAAGATGTGGACCTGATGCTGTTTGATAAGGTCATTGCTTTTGACAACTTCCGTCAGAAGATCGTTTTGATGGTCAACATGTCTCTGGAGGATCCGGAGACCGGATACAATAAGGCCGTGATGGAGCTTCATCAGCTTCGGGATCTGTTGCTGAACGGTGAGAAAAAGAAAGAACCGGCAGGTCATCTGACAGGGGAAGTGACACCGCTGTTTGACAAGGATACCTACTGTGAGATGGTGGAAAAGGCAAAGCATTATATCCGGGAGGGAGATATTTTCCAGATCGTGCTTTCCAACCGGCTCAGTGCACCCTTTGAGGGAAGTCTTCTCAATACTTACCGGATCCTTCGAACTCTGAATCCTTCGCCCTATATGTTCTATTTTTCCGGGACGGACGTAGAGGTAGCCGGTGCTTCTCCGGAAACTCTGGTGAAGCTGGAAAACGGAGTGCTTCATACATTCCCGCTGGCGGGAACAAGGCCCAGGGGAAAGACAGAGGAAGAGGATCTGGCCCTGGAAAAGGAACTGCTGGCAGATGAGAAAGAGCTGGCAGAACATCATATGCTGGTGGATCTGGGGCGGAATGATCTTGGGAAGATCAGCAGATTCGGCACGGTACAGGTGGAAAAGCTTCGATGCATTGAGAGGTATTCCCATGTGATGCATATCGGCTCCACCGTAAGAGGAGAGATCCGGGAAGAATTTGATGCGCTGGATGCCGTGGAGGCAGTGCTTCCGGCAGGAACACTTTCCGGGGCGCCCAAGATCCGGGCCTGTCAGCTGATCGGAGAACTGGAAAACAACAAACGGGGAATTTACGGCGGAGCCATCGGATATATTGATTTTACCGGAAATATGGATACCTGTATTGCCATTCGCATCGCATACAAAAAGAACGGCAAAGTATTTGTAAGAAGCGGTGCCGGTATCGTGGCAGATTCCGTTCCGGAAAAAGAATATCAGGAATGCATCAATAAAGCGAAGGCAGTGGTAAATGCTCTGAAGCTTGCACAGGAGGCGTGAGAATGATTTTACTGATTGATAATTATGACAGTTTTTCCTATAACCTGTATCAGCTGGTCGGGGAAATTGAGCCGGATATCCGGGTGATCCGAAACGATGAGATGACAGTGGAACAGATCCGGGAGCTTCATCCGGACCGCATCATTTTATCGCCGGGGCCGGGAAGACCGGAGGATGCAGGAGTGATCATAGAGACAGTACAGAAGCTGGGATCGGAGATTCCCATCCTGGGAGTCTGCCTGGGGCATCAGGCCATCTGTGCAGCCCTGGGAGCGAAGGTCACTTATGCAAAAGAGCTGATGCACGGAAAACAGTCGGAGGCAACATTTGATAAGAACTGCCCGTTATTTGAAGGATGTCCCAAGAAAGCGCCGGTGGCCAGATATCATTCTCTGGCGGCAGAGGCAGCGACGATTCCGGAATGCCTGAAGGTGACGGCGGTGACCGAAGACGGAGAAGTCATGGCGGTACAGCATATCGAATATCCCATATTTGGTGTGCAGTTTCATCCGGAATCCATCATGACACCCGATGGAAAACAGATGCTGAAAAATTTTATCAATAAATAGAGGAGAGACAGGACAATGATCAAAGAAGCTATCGTAAAAATTGTAAACAAAGAAGACCTGACCTATGAAGAAGCCTATGGAGTCATGAATGAGATCATGAGCGGAAGCACCACAGCCACACAGAATTCCGCATTTCTGGCAGCACTGTCCACCAAGAGCACTAAGGCAGAGACGATCGTGGAAATTGCAGGCTGTGCGGCAGCCATGAGAGATCATGCCACAAAGGTGGAGACCGATATGGAGCTTTTTGAGATCGTCGGTACCGGCGGAGACGGCGCTCACAGCTTTAATATTTCTACTACCTCAGCCCTGGTTGCGGCTGCAGGAGGAATGAAAGTGGCAAAACACGGGAACCGGGCAGCGTCCTCCAAGTGCGGAACCGCAGACTGTCTGGAGGCTCTTGGTGTGAACATTCAGCAGGATCCTGAGAAATGTGTGGAGCTTCTGGAAAAAGCAGGTATGTGTTTCTTCTTTGCACAGAAATATCATACTTCCATGAAATATGTGGGACCGATCCGCAAAGAACTGGGATTTCGGACCGTATTTAATATCCTGGGACCTCTTACCAATCCTGGAAGTCCCAAAAGGCAGCTTCTGGGTGTCTACGACGAATATCTGGTAGAACCCCTGGCACAGGTACTGATCAGCCTTGGCGTAGAACGGGGAATGGTGGTGTACGGTCAGGACAAATTGGATGAGATCTCTCTGAGTGCACCTACCACAGTATGTGAATTCAAAGACGGATGGATGAGAAATTATACCATCACACCGGAAGAGTTTGGACTGAAGAGGTGCAGCAAAGAGAATCTGGTGGGCGGTACTCCTGAGGAAAATGCACAGATCACCCTTGATATCTTAAAAGGCGCCAAAGGGCCCAAGAGGGATGCGGTGCTGATGAATGCAGGTGCTTCTCTGTATATCGGAGGAAAAGCAGAGACCATGAAAGAGGGAATCGAACTGGCAGCAGAGCTGATCGATTCCGGAAAAGCACTGGAAACGCTTCAGAAATGTATTAAGATCAGCAATGGGGAGGAGTAACCTATGACCATACTGGATCAGCTTGCGGATCATGCCAGGGAGCGTGCAGAGCAGGCTAAATGCAAAATAACTCTGCAGGAAATGCGGCAGCAGGCATTGTCACTTCCGCAAGGTACCTTTTCCTTTGAAAAGGCACTGGCAGGACCGGACATCGCATTCATCTGTGAATGCAAAAAAGCCTCACCCTCCAAAGGACTGATCGCACCGGAGTTTCCCTATCTTGAGATTGCCAGGGAATATGAGGCGGCGGGAGCAGATGCGATCTCCGTGCTGACAGAGCCTGAGTGGTTTCTGGGAAGTGATGAGTATCTGAAAGAAATTGCCGAAAACGTATCGATCCCCTGCCTGAGAAAAGACTTTACGGTGGATGAATATATGATCTATGAGGCGAAAGTGCTGGGAGCTTCGGCGGTTCTTCTCATCTGCTCCATCCTTTCGGAAAACGAGATCCGGGAATACATCGGTATCTGCGATGAACTGGGACTGAGTGCCCTGGTGGAGGCTCATGAAGAAAAAGAAGTGGAGACGGCACTGAAGGCGGGAGCCAGGGTGATCGGTGTGAACAACAGAAATCTGAAGGATTTTACCGTGGATACAGAAAACAGCAGAAGACTTCGAAGTCTGATCCCGCCGGAGGTGTTATTTGTTTCGGAAAGCGGAGTGAAGAGCGCCGGGGATATTCAGATCCTCAGAGAGATCGGAGCGGATGCGGCGCTGGTGGGAGAGACACTGATGCGTTCCGAAGATAAAAAGAAAAAACTGAAGGAGCTGCGGGGAGAGAGATGACCGGAACCAGGATCAAACTTTGCGGCCTGACCAGACCGGAGGATATAGAGGCGGTCAATGAGTGGCAGCCGGATTATATCGGTTTTGTGTTTGCAAGAAAGAGCAGACGATATGTGACCGGGGAACGGGCGGCAGAATTAAAGAAAGCCCTCCATCCGGGAATCCGGGCGGTGGGAGTGTTTGTAAGAGAAGAGCCGGAGATCGTGGCAGGTCTTTTAAATGAAGGAATCATTGATCTGGCCCAGCTTCACGGAGGCGAGGATGAGGAATACATAAGGCGGCTTCGCAGCCTGACAGACCGGCCTCTGATTAAAGCCTTTCGCATGGAGGAGACACCCATGGAGGAGATCAGGGACAGTACGGCGGATCTGGTGCTGCTGGATTCGGGAAGCGGCGGTACCGGCAGTGTGTTTGACTGGAACCTGCTGCAGAAAGTGGAGAGACCGTATTTTCTTGCCGGAGGTCTGAGCCTGGAAAATATCAGTGAGGCAGTCAGAAGGTGGAAGCCCTTCGGTGTGGATGTCAGTTCCGGAATCGAGACAGAGGGAGTCAAGGACAGAGAGAAAATAAAGCAATTTGTCTGCACGGTGCGCAGTGCAGAAGGAAAGGAAGAAATACGATGACAAACGAAAAAGGACGTTTTGGAATACATGGCGGGCAGTATATTCCGGAGACGCTGATGAATGCGGTCATAGAACTGGAAGAGGCCTATGACCATTATAAAAAAGATCCGGAGTTTAACCGGGAGCTTACGGAATTATTCAATGAATATGCAGGCAGACCTTCCAGGTTATATTATGCGGAAAAGATGACAAAAGATCTGGGCGGTGCTAAAATATATCTGAAAAGAGAAGATCTGAATCACACCGGCGCCCATAAGATCAACAACGTGCTGGGACAGGCGCTGCTGGCGAAGAAAATGGGAAAGACCAGGCTGATCGCCGAGACAGGAGCCGGTCAGCACGGCGTTGCGACAGCTACCGCAGCGGCACTGCTTGGCATGGAATGTGTGGTATTTATGGGAGAAGAGGACACCATCCGTCAGGCACTGAATGTGTACCGGATGCGCCTGCTGGGTGCGGAAGTGGTTCCGGTGAAGACGGGAACCGCAACCTTAAAAGATGCGGTGTCCGAGGCCATGAGAGAATGGACCAGCCGGATTGCCGATACCCATTACTGTCTCGGTTCCGTTATGGGACCCCATCCCTTCCCCACCATTGTCCGTGATTTTCAGGCAGTGATCTCAAAAGAGATCAAAGAACAGCTTATGGAAAAAGAAGGAAAACTGCCGGATGCCGTGATAGCCTGTGTGGGAGGCGGCTCCAACGCCATCGGAAGCTTCTATCATTTTATTGAAGACAAAGAGGTGGAACTGATCGGCTGTGAGGCAGCGGGAAGAGGCATCGATACCTTTGAGACAGCGGCAACGGTAAATACCGGACGTGTGGGAATCTTCCACGGAATGAAATCTTATTTTTGTCAGGATCAGTATGGACAGATCGCTCCGGTCTATTCCATTTCCGCAGGTCTTGATTATCCGGGCATCGGACCGGAGCATGCCCATCTCCATGATATCGGGCGTGCAAAATATGTTCCGGTGACCGATGATGAGGCAGTAGAGGCCTTCGAATACCTGGCAAAGACGGAGGGAATCATCCCGGCTATCGAGTCTGCACATGCAGTGGCCTACGCAAGAAAGCTGGCGCCCGCCATGGATAAAGACAAGATCATCGTGATCACCATATCAGGAAGAGGAGATAAGGACTGTGCAGCCATTGCACGTTACAGAGGGGAGGATATCCATGAGTAGGATCAGAGAAGCATTTGAGAAAGGGAAAGCCTTTATTCCATTTATAACCTGTGGAGATCCGGATCTGGAGACGACGGCAGCCGTTGTGCGCGCAGCGGTGAAAAACGGGGCGGCTCTGGTGGAGCTGGGGATTCCGTTTTCCGATCCCACGGCAGAAGGACCTGTGATCCAGGGAGCAAACTTAAGAGCATTGAAGGGCGGCGTGACCACGGATCAGATCTTTGATCTGGTGAGAGACCTCCGTCAGGATGTGGAGGTACCACTGGTATTTATGACTTATGCAAATGTGGTGTTCTCCTACGGGGCGGAACGTTTCTTTTCCTTATGCCGGGAGACCGGGATCGACGGGATCATCCTGCCGGATCTGCCTTTTGAGGAAAAAGAAGAATTTCTTCCGGTGAGCCGTAAGTACGGAGTGGACCTGATCTCTCTCATTGCGCCTACTTCCGAGAACCGGATCGCCATGATCGCCGGGGAGGCGGAAGGATTTCTGTATATCGTATCCAGCCTGGGCGTGACGGGAACACGAAGTGAGATCAAAACAGACCTGAAATCCATCGTAGATGTAGTGCGTCAGAATACAGATCTTCCCTGTGCCATCGGATTTGGAATTTCCACTCCGGAGCAGGCGCAAAACATGGCTGCGATCTCAGACGGCGTGATCGTAGGATCTGCGATTATCAAAATACTGGCAGCCCACGGAAAAGACTCTGCGGAGCCGGTGGGTGAGTATGTGAAAGCTATGGTGGAGGCGGCAAATCAAAAATAAGCAGGTATTTTGGAGGTTTGTTTATGCACAGAAAAGAAGTCACTGCAGACATGCAGGGGATCCGTTGCGGACTGGATTTTATTGAAGACACACTGAAGGAATGTAAGATTAAAAAGAAAGAGATCCAATCGGCCATGCTTCTGGCGGAAGAGTCGATGGTAACGATGATTGCTCACAGGAGAGGGGAAACTGGGATGAGAATCACTGTTTCCAAAAGAATGGGGGCTGTATCCGTAAAGCTGTCCTGTCCGGGTGAACCTTTTGATCTGTCAGAAAACGGAGATTTCGGGATTCCTCTGGACACAGAGGAAATGGATCATGAAGCCGAAATAGCCATCCGCAGTATGATCCTGAAATCCTTTGCTGACAGGATCCGCTGCAAACACAAAAACGGATGGAATACGGTAAGTCTTACGGCCAGAAAGGCACAGCGTCAGCAGCTCTGTCTGACTCTGGGATCGCTGGTTCTTGCGGTGCTCCTTGGATTCGTTCTTAAGGCAGCCCTTCCGGAAAAAGTATTGACCGGTTTGAACGGCTATCTCCTGGTTCCGGTGAAGACCATGTTCTTAAATGCTCTGAAAATGGTAGTGGGACCTGTGGTATTTTTCTCCATCGTGTCCTGCATTTCCCAGTTTGGCAGTCTGGCGGAACTGGGCAAGATGGGAGCAAAGGTATTCGGACTCTATCTGTTTACCACAGCGCTTGCCATTGGATTGGGATTTGGTGTGTTCCAGGTGTTCCAACCCGGAGATCCCAGCCTTCTGGCATCGGTGTCAGATGCGGCGGCAGGTACGGCGGCAGCAGCAGCCGGCACCTCCATCTCGATTCTGGATACGGTAGTGGGGATCGTACCGGCGAATATTGTAAAACCGTTTCTGGAGACCAATATGCTTCAGATCATTTTCATTGCCCTGCTGTGCGGCATAGCAGTGGGAATGATCGGGGATTATTCCAAAGGACTGAGAGAGTTCTTTGAAGCCTGCAATTCCCTGTTTTTAAAGATCACGACACTGATCATCAATGTGATCCCTCTGGCCGTGTTCTGTTCCATGACATCTCTCATACTGACAACAGGAGCAGACACTCTGATTTCTCTGATGGGGCTTGCGGGAACGTTTCTGACAGCGCTTGCGGGAATGATCACTGTCTATAGTCTGCTGATCTTCCTGTTGGGAAGAGTCAGTCCGCTTCCGTTTTTGAAAAAATTTGCTCCGGCTATGCTGACCACGTTCAGCCTGGGCTCCAGCAATGCAGCAATGACATTTAACATGAAGACCTGTCGGGAGGATCTGGGCATTTCTTCCAGAGTATGTTCCTTTTCCATTCCTCTTGGAGCCACGGTAAATATGGACGGTAGCTGTATTTATATGATGATCGCAGGATTGTTTATGGCCAGAATCTACGGAATCGAACTGTCCGGAGCCCAGCTGTTTTCCATGATCTTCGCCGTGTTCGTGCTGTCTGTGGGGGCACCGGGAATCCCGGGTTCCGGCCTTGTCTGTGCGTCGGTTCTGCTGGTACAGATCGGAGTGCCGGTGGAAGCAGTCAGTCTGATCATGGGAATCGATCCGATCTTCGGTATGTTCCGTGCGGCTTCCAATTCCACAGGGGATGCAGCGGTATCTCTGATCGTGGCAAAGACAGAAGGGCTGCTGGATCGGGAAATCTATTTCCGAAGCTAAGGCAGCTGCCTGCAGGCGGAGAATGCGCAAAGCGCATTCTTTTTATGGAAAATCCCAGAAAAACATGGTAGAATAAATGTGAATAAACGGGTAATGCCTGAGGATATGATCGAGAGAGGAAGAATCAATGCAGTTAAGCGAACAGGGATTAAGAAAAGAACGGGCACAGTGGGAAGCGGCAGGATATCAGCTTCCGAAATATGACCATGAGGCGATGGTAAAAGAGACCAGGGAGAATCCGTTCTGGCTTCACTTCGGAGCGGGAAATATTTTCCGGGCCTTTCAGGCAAATGTAGTGGAAAAGCTGTTAAATGACGGTACCCTGGACCGGGGACTGATCGCAGTGGGCGGTCATGAGGCGATGGAAAAGCTGTTCCATCCCCACGATAATTATACCGTACTGGTTACCTTAAAGGCAGACGGCAATGTGGAAAAAACCATTGTGGGAAGCATTGCGGAAGCATTGACCATGGATGCGGGATATGACAGTCATTTTGAACGGCTGAAGGAGATTTTTGCAAAAGATTCTCTCCAGATGGTAAGCTTTACCATTACGGAAAAGGGTTACAGCCTGGTGGACGGAGAGGGCAATTATACGGCGGCAGTATGTCAGGATCTGGAAAACGGTCCGGAAAAACCGGTAAGCTATATGGGAAAGATTGCAGCTTTCCTCTATGCCAGATTTCTCTCGGGAGGAAAACCGATCTCCATGGTCAGCATGGATAACTGTTCTCACAACGGAACGAAGCTTCACGATGCCGTCTCCGTCTATGTAAAGGAATGGGTGAAATCAGGAAAAGCGGATGCCGGATTTGAACAGTATATAGAGGATCCCAACAGGGTGGCATTCCCCTGGTCCATGATCGATAAGATCACTCCGAGACCGGATGATAAGGTGGCGGCTTTGCTGGAAAAAGACGGCATCGATGATCTGAAGCCCATCATTACGGAGAAGAAGACATATATTGCGCCTTTTGTCAATGCAGAGGAGTGCGAATATCTGGTTATTGAGGATTCGTTCCCGGGAGGCAGACCGGCGCTGGAAAAAGGCGGGCTGATCTTTACGGAGAGAGAGACGGTGGACAAGGTGGAGAAGATGAAAGTCTGCACCTGCCTGAATCCTCTGCACACATCGCTGGCTGTATTCGGATGTATTCTGGGGTACGATCTGATCTCTGCTGAAATGAAGGATCCGGTATTAAAGAAGATGGTGGAGACAATCGGTTATGTGGAAGGACTGCCTGTGGTAGTGGATCCGGGTGTGCTCAATCCCAGAGAATTTATCGATGCGGTCGTGAATGTCCGTCTTCCGAATCCGTTCATGCCGGATACACCTCAGAGAATTGCCACAGATACTTCTCAGAAGCTGCCGATCCGTTTTGGAGAGACCATCAAAGCCTACCAGGCAGATCCGAACCGCAGCGTATCAGAGCTGAAACTCATTCCTCTTGTGTATGCAGGATGGCTTCGGTATCTGATGGCAGTGGATGATCAGGGAAATCACTTTGAACTGAGTGCAGATCCTCTCCTGGACACCGTATGTCCGATTCTGGCAGAATTTCATCTGGGAGAAGAAGGAGATATGGAAAAGCTTCGCCCGATTCTGGAAAATGAAGCGATCTTCGGCGTGAACCTTTATGAAGCCGGACTGGCAGATACGGTATGCGGATATTTTAAAGAGATGATCCAGGGACCGGGAGCAGTGCGGGCAGCACTGGAAAAATACGTGAAGTAGAGAACTGCAGCAGGAGCAGAAAAAACAACACAGGGAATCACAGCCAGCCCAAAACGGATAATGGGCAGGAGTGTGGTTCCTTTCTGTTTTGTATAAGATAAAGAGATTCTGTCACAGGAGTCCGGGATTTGCCATAGAAATAGGCATTTCGCCGAAAAATAAGTTGCTTTCCAGATTAAAATAGAGGATGATTACTTAATTTAAGTAAAATATACTAAAATTATAGAAAGTATATTGCTTAAATAACTTAAAAATGATAAGGTAAAATTAAGGTAAAAAATGATACAGATATGATAAAGGAGGAAGGTTTCATGACAGTTCAGGAAGTCAGAGAACATCTGACACAGACCCTGATCCCGTTCTGGAAAGGATTGAGGGATAATGAGTACGGCGGATATTATGGCTGGTTAAGCTACGATCTGAAGCTGGACAGGCAGGCGGTCAAGGGATGTATTCTTAACAGCAGGATCTTATGGTTTTTTTCCAACGCATATCGTCTTCTGGAGGATGCAGATCTTCTGGAAGAGGCGGATCATGCCTATGAATTTATGAAAAATTACTGCCTGGATAAAAAGAACGGCGGTGTATACTGGTCTGTGACTTATAACGGAAATGTGGAGGAGGGGCTGAAGCATACTTATAATCAGGCATTTGCGATCTATGCCCTTTCTTCCTATTACCGTGTGAGTGGAAAAAAAGAAGCACTGGATACGGCAAGACAGCTGTATGAGCTGATCGAGAGTAAATGCCGGGATGACCGGGGATATCTGGAGGCATTTACGGAAGATTTCCAGCCGGTGGATAATGAAAAGCTTTCCGAGAACGGCGTCATGGCAGAGAAGACCATGAACACTCTGCTTCATGTATTTGAAGCCTATACGGAGCTGTATGATGTGACAAAGGACGAAGAGGTAGGCAGCCGCCTTCGCTGGATCATGGACATCTTTGCTGAGAAGGTTTATAATCCGAAGCTTCGCCGTCAGGAAGTATTCTTTGATGCGGACTGGAATACCCTCATTGATCTTCATTCCTTCGGTCATGACATTGAGACTGCATGGCTGATCGACCGGGGATGCGAAGTGCTGGGAGATGATTCCTATACGGAAAAGATGCATGCGATCACAAAAGAACTGGAAGCCTGCGTCTATGAAAAAGCGTACTGCAATCATTCTCTGGCAAATGAGTGCGAAAAGGGCAAAGTGGATACCACCCGTATCTGGTGGGTACAGGCTGAGACAGTGGTCGGCTTTTACAATGCATGGCAGAAGGCTCCGGAGCATACGGAGTACCGTCAGGCAGCAGAAGACACCTGGAAATTTATTCAGGAACATGTAGTGGATCAAAGAGAAGGGTCAGAGTGGTACTGGTGTGTGGATGAAAACGGAGCTCCCATCGAGGGAAAGCCTATCGTGGAACCGTGGAAATGCCCCTATCACAACGGACGGATGTGTATTGAGATCATAAGGAGGATGAGCAATGCTTCATAAACAGTATTATATCGAACAGGAAAAACAGGAAAGATTACTGGCAAGAAAGAACGAGAAAAGCACTTATTATAATGGAATTCTTCAGAAATATGTATATCCGGTAGTGACAAGAGAGCATATTCCGCTCCACTGGAAATATGATCTGAATCCGGAGACAAATCCGTATTTTATGGAGCGCCTTGGAGTCAATGCAGTGATGAACTCCGGAGCAATTGAACTGAACGGAAAATTCTATCTGGTTTGCCGTGTTGAAGGAAATGACAGAAAATCCTTCTTCGGCGTGGCAGAAAGTGACAACGGAATCGACGGATTTAAGTTCTGGGATTATCCGGTACAGCTTCCGGATACCTGCAAAGAAGAGACCAACGTATACGATATGCGTCTGACCAAACATGAGGACGGATGGATCTACGGTGTGTTCTGTTCCGAGAGCAAGGATACTTCCGTAAATGACCTGTCCGCAGCGGTGGCAGCAGCAGGAATCGTTCGTACAAAGGATCTGAAGACCTGGGAGCGTCTGGACAACTTAAAGACCCTGCGTTCTCCCCAGCAGAGAAACGTCGTGCTTCATCCGGAATTTGTAAACGGAAAATACGCTTTCTATACCCGTCCCATGGATGATTTCATCGATACAGGAAGCGGCGGAGGAATCGGATTCGGTCTCTGCGATGACATTGAACATGCAGTGATCGATGAGGAGATCATCACCAGCAAGAGAAAATATCATACCATCACCGAGGCAAAGAACGGTGCCGGTGCTGTTCCCATCAAGACAGACAGAGGATGGATCCACATTGCTCACGGAGTAAGAAATACAGCAGCAGGACTTCGTTATGTACTGTATGCATTTGCAACAGCCCTGGATGATCCTTCCCGCGTGATCGCAGAGCCCTCCGGCATGCTGTTGGGACCCCATGACTGGGAGCGTGTAGGCGACGTGTCCAATGTAGTATTTACCAACGGAGCGATCGCAAGAGAAAACGGAGATGTATATCTGTACTATGCTTCTTCTGATACCAGAATGCATGTGGCTACCACAACGGTGGACCGTCTGATCGATTATGTATTCAATACACCGGAGGATCCCCTTCGTTCTGTGGAATGCGTACAGCAGAGATGCAGCCTGATCACAAAGAACCTGGAGTTTTTAAAATCCATTCAGTAAGTGAGGAAAGAAAACATGGGAGCAGCAGAAAATTATAAGCTGTGGTGCGAAAATCCCTACTTTGATGAAGCCACAAAGGCAGAGTTAAAGAGCATCGCAGGAAATGAAAAAGAGATCGAAGACCGGTTTTACCGGGATCTGGCATTTGGTACCGGCGGACTTCGGGGTGTGATCGGAGCCGGAACCAACCGGATGAACATCTATACCGTCAGAAAGGCCAGCCAGGGTCTGGCAAACTTTATCATAGAGGAAAAAGGCCAGGAAAAGGGCGTGGCAGTAGCCTATGATTCCCGTCATATGTCCCCGGAATTTGCAATGGAAGCAGCCCGCTGCTTCTGTGCAAACGGAATCAGGACCTATTTATTTGAGTCCCTGCGTCCCACACCGGAACTTTCCTTTGCTCTTCGTACTCTGGGATGTATCGCCGGGGTGGTGGTGACAGCCAGCCATAATCCGCCGGAGTATAACGGATATAAGGTTTACTGGGAGGACGGAGCACAGATCACCGCACCCAAGGATGAGCAGATCATCAGCCGGGTCAATGGAATCACCGATTATGCATCCGTAAAGACCATGGATGAGCAGGAAGCGAAAGAGGCAGGGCTCCTCACCATGATCGGGGAAGAGATCGATGCAAAATATATGGAAGAGCTGAAGAAACTGGTTCTGAATCCGGATGTGATCAGAGAGCAGGCAAAATCCCTGAAGATCGTCTACACACCTCTTCACGGAACCGGAAATCTTCCGGTACGCCGTGTACTGAAAGAACTGGGATTTGAACAGGTCTATGTGGTTCCGGAGCAGGAGCTTCCGGATGGACGGTTCCCTACGGTAAGCTATCCCAATCCGGAGGATAAAAAGGCATTTGCCTTAGCACTTGAACTGGCGAAAAAAGTGGATGCAGATCTGGTTCTTGCCACAGATCCGGATGCAGACCGTCTGGGCGTCTACGCAAAGGACAGCAAAACAGGTGAGTACATGGCATTTACCGGAAATATGTCCGGCATGATCATCTGTGAATATCAGCTTTCCCAGAAGAAGAAAAAAGGAATCCTGCCAAAAGACGGTGCAGTGGTGACCACCATTGTGTCCGGAAATATGGCTCAGGCAGTGACAAAAGAATATGGTGCACAGCTTATTGAGACCCTTACCGGATTCAAATATATCGGAGAACAGATCAAATTCTTTGAACAGAACCATGACCATACCTTCCTCTTTGGATTTGAGGAGAGCTATGGATGTCTGGTGGGAACTCACGCAAGAGATAAGGATGCAGTAGTTGCTGTGATGGCTCTCTGTGAAGCAGCTGCCTACTATAAGAGCAAAAATCTGACGCTGTGGGATCAGATGCTGGTGCTGTTTGAAAAATATGGCTATTATAAAGAAGGGCTCCACACTCTTACGTTAAAGGGAATCGAAGGAGCACAGAAGATCCAGGAGATCATAAAGAGTTTCCGAAGCAATCCGCCCCGTCAGGTGGGACCCTGGAAGACTCTCGCATTCCGTGATTACGGAGAAAACCGTATCATCGACTGTGTGACGGAAAAAGAGAGGGAGACCGGACTTCCTGTTTCCAATGTTCTGTATTTTGAGCTGGAAGAGGATGCATGGTGCTGCGTTCGCCCTTCCGGTACAGAACCCAAGGTGAAGTTTTATATGGGTGTGAAGGGCAAAGATATGGCAGATGCAGACCGGAAGCTTCAGGAGCTGACGGATGCCATGACTGCCATGATTCCACAGTAGGAGACAGGTTCTTTAAGAGGAACAGGAAAAACAGAGAAGAGCATAACGGGAGGAAGAAATGGCATTATTAAAATTAAAACCGAGTTTTAAGGATTATATCTGGGGCGGAAGACGTCTGGTTGAGGAATACAACAAGGAATACGACGGAGAGATCTTGGCGGAGTCCTGGGAGCTTTCCTGCCATCCGGACGGACCTTCCTATATTACAAACGGTCCGGATGCGGGTCTTACCCTGCAGCAGTACATTGACAAATACGGAAAAGAAGTTCTGGGCAGAAACTGCAGAAGATTCCAGGAGTTTCCGATCCTGATCAAATTTATTGATGCGAAGGATAACCTGTCTATTCAGGTGCATCCGGATAACCGTTATGCTCTGGAACACGAAGGACAGTACGGAAAGACCGAAGTGTGGTATGTGATGGACTGCAAGGAAGGGGCTTTTCTGTACTACGGCTTTGCAAAGGAAGTAGACAAAGAAGAGTTTGCCAGAAGGATCAAAGACAACACGCTGACAGAGGTCCTGAATGCAGTGCCCGTGAAAAAGGGAGATGTGCTGTTCATTGAGGCAGGAACCATCCATGCTATCGGGAAAGATATTGTGATCGCTGAGATCCAGCAGAATTCCAATGTGACTTACCGTGTCTATGATTACGGCAGAGTGGGAAAAGACGGCAAACCCCGTGATCTTCATGTGGAAAAGGCACTGGATGTGACCAACCGGACTCCCATGCCCAAGGGACAGAACTGCAGCCCGCATATTGCAGACTGCGACTATTTTACAGTGGATAAGCTGAATCTGGATGGAAAGACAGTTCAGAGAGTGGAAGGAAGCGTAGATGGCAGTTCTTTTGCCAGTCTTCTGATCCTGGAAGGAGAAGGACGGATCCGCAATGGCAATACCGAGCTTTCCTTCCGCAAAGGGGACAGCCTGTTCCTGACAGCAGACAGCGGAGAGTTTGAAGTGTCCGGAGTCTGTCAGGCCCTCATGACGACCATAGGAAAGAAAGAAAATATGATCAGACTGGGAATCGATATTGGCGGAACGGCAGTAAAGATGGGGCTGGTAAATGATAAAAATGAACTGATCGCCCAGACCAGCATTCCCACAAAAAGCGAGAGAACGGCTCAGGAAGTGATCGAAGACATCGGAAAAGCAGGTCTTCGGCTGTTAAGTGACAATGATCTGACCATTGATGCCTGTGCGGGTGTAGGCGTGGGATGCCCGGGAACGGTAGATTCGAAGAACGGTGTTGTGGTATATTCCAATAACCTGGGATGGAAAGATGTGGAACTGGCTAAAGAGCTGAAGAAATATCTGCCGCTTCCCACAGAGATCAGAAATGATGCAACGGTAGCTGCTCTGGGAGAAGCAGTGGCAGGTGCCGCAAAAGGAGCGAAGGATGTGGTTATGATCACGCTGGGAACCGGTCTGGGCGGCGGAATCATCATCGACGGAAAGGTATATGAAGGCGGACTGGCCGGAGGCGGAGAACTGGGACATACGGTGATCGCTGCCGGAGGAGAACAGTGTACCTGCGGCAGAAAGGGATGCCTGGAGGCTTATGCGTCCGCTACGGCACTGATCCGTGATGCCAGAAGAGCACTGGAGTCCCATCCGGAGTCTCTGATGATGGAAATGTGCGGACAGGATCCCGCCAATATGAATGGAAAGATTCCTTTTGATGCCGCAAAGCTGGGAGATGAGACCGCTCTGGCAGTGGTGGATCAGTATATCGAATATCTGGGAATCGGAGTGGCTAATTTCATCAATATTTTCCGTCCGGAGCAGTTTATTATCGGAGGAGGCATTTCCAAGCAGGGAACCTATCTGACGGATGCACTGAAGAAGGTGGTAGGACCAATGTGCTTTGGTGGAGAGACATCGGCCCTTCCGGAAATTAAAACAGCGCTTCTGGATAACAGTGCCGGAATGATCGGAGCAGCAAATCTGATATAGCAGGAAAGAAGGAAGGAGTTTATGGCAGGAAAAACCAGGGAGAAGGCGGTCACACAGACGGATATCGCAAAGGAACTGAATATCAGTGTGGTGAGCGTGTCTAACGCATTGAGCGGAAGAAAGGGCGTCAGCAGTGAGCTGCGTCAGCTGATTCTGGATACTGCCGAAGAAATGGGGTATCAGGGAGAAATTCAAGGGACCATTGCGCAGGAGCGGGGACTCCGTATCGGTGTAGTGATTTCCAGAAGATATCTGTATGATACCCCCTCTTTCTATATGAAGATCTATCAGGAGATCGTAGTTGCGGCGGCGGAAAAGAAATGCGTCACGTTTCTGGAAGTCCTGGATACGGATCGTGAGGAGAGCGAAAAGCTGCCGGATCTGATGAACGGCGGGCAGGCAGACGGAATTCTTGTGATTGGAGAGCTGAATGTGCGCTATACGCAGATCATCAAGGAAAACAGCCGGGTACCGGTGATCTTTGTGGATTATTATGAGGATCTGCCGGATACGGATTTTATCATCAGTGACGGATATACGGGGACTTATCGGCTTACCAGGAGACTGCTGGAGGCTGGATATCGGGAAATTGCCTTTATGGGAAATATCCGGGCTACTTCCAGTATCATGGATCGTTATCTGGGGTATCGCAAGGCACTGATGGAGCGGCAGATCCCTCTTGTGCCGGAATGGATCATACCGGACCGGGAGGATGAGTCGCGCAGTGTATTTGTAAAGCTTCCGGAAAAAATGCCGGAGGCCTTCGTCTGCAACTGCGATAAGACGGCCGGTATGCTGATTCGAAAGCTTCTGGAGGCAGGATATCGTGTGCCGGAGGATGTGGGAGTGGTAGGATTTGACCATTTCCTGCAGGATGAGGTGCCAGGAATCACGCTTTCTACCTATGACGTGGATATTCAGAAGATTGCCGGGGTCAGTGTGCGTACACTGATCCGAAAAGTGAATCATACCTGTTTTACACCGCGGCTTCAGGTGATCAACGGAAAGGTCATCGAGGGAAACAGCTACCGGATGCGTTCGACCTGAAAGAAAAGTGAGGCATACTATGGACAGAATCGTCACACTGGAAGATATTGCAAAGGAAATGCAGGTAAGTATAGTAACGGTATCCAATGCTCTGGCAGGACGCAGCGGAGTCAGTGAGGAGCTGAGAGCCCGGATCACGGAGAAAGCCCGGGAGATGGGATATCGCAAGAAACCCCGCAGAGAAAAAAAGACGCCGTCTGCCGGTAAACTGTATCAGACGGCAAACCGTATCGGTGTGGTGGTACCGGAGTGTCTGGTGGACACCTCCACTTCTTTTTACTGGGAACTGTATCAGAGAATCGCCATGGAAGCCTCCCGGAGAGGCTGTTTTGTATCCCTTGAGATCCTGAGCAGGGAGCGGGAAATGATCCGGGATCTGCCCTTTCTGATCCGGGAACAGCAGACAGACGGGCTGATCCTGCTGGGAATGGTGGAGCGGGGATATGTGGAAAAGCTGGCAGAAGAGGTGCATTGTCCCATTCAGATGATGGATTTTGATTATGACGGAGTTCCCTGTGATGCCATTATGTCCAATGGATTTTACGGCAGTTATCAGATGGCCAATTATCTGATCCGTCTGGGACACAGAAAGATAGGGTTTGTAGGAGAAAAGCTGGCGACAGGGAGCATTATGGACCGGTATCAGGGATTTTCCAAATCTCTTCTTGAGCATGGGATCCGGGAACGGTCAGAGTGGATCCTGTCGGACCGGGATTCCAGGGATGGGGAAATCGTTTTTCACCTGCCGGAACAGCTTCCCACAGCATTTGTATGCAGTTCTGATTTCAGTGCAGAAAAGCTGGCAGAGCTTTTGATTGGAAAAGGATACGAGATACCAAAGGATATTTCCCTGACCGGCTTTGATGATTTTCTGGTAGGCGGAGCCATGCAGGGAAAGCTTACCACCTATGCCGTTGACATGGATGCCATGGCACATCAGAGCCTGAAGCTGATGCTGAGGCGGCTGTCAGGAGAACAGATGGATAAAAACGTGAAAAACATAGACGGGAAACCGGTGATCCGCAGCAGTGCGGCACCGGTTAAGTAAAAAACCCCGCCGCAGCGGAGAATCCTGCAAAGCAGGATTCTTTTTTATATGATCTCCTTTCGGATAGAAGCCCTTCGGAATTTTTTGAAAGAATACAGAGAATGATCCGCCTTGGAAAGGATCGTCTGGATATCTGTGTTGGTATGAAAGGTAAAATGGACAAGTCCTACCGAGATCTCTACATAAAATGGCTTTCCGGAGCTTTCGTTCAGCTCCTGGCAGGCCAGCTGTACCCGTTTGCGGAAGATATGTTCAAAGGAATCCGCATCCGAGAGAACCAGGGCGATAAATTCATCTCCGCCCACCCGGGCAAGAATATCGGAATCACGAAGACACTTCTTCAGAATCTGACCGGCGGAACGGATCGCATAGTTACCTTCCGGATGGCCCCAGTTATCATTGATCTCTTTTAAGTGATCCAGGTCGGCATAGATCATATATGCCTTTCTGGAAGCAGTATTTGCCTGGAGTGCTTTTACCTTTTCGGTAAATCCCCGGAGATTCAGAAGTCCGGTCAGTTCATCATAGCCGGAGATCAGATCCAACACACGGTTCTGCTCCCGCATCAGTTCCATGCTGCGTGACATTTCCAGTACATGGGCTGCTTCGATCTTCGTGATCTCCAGATATCGAAGAGAAAGACCCAGCTGCAGACTGATCAGATAAAAGAACGGAAAATCAGACTGCTCAATATCACATGCCAGCAGGCCATATTGTTTCTCGCTGGAGAAGAGCAGGAAAAAGGTATACTGCCTGGCAGTCTCATCGTTGATATACTGCATGATATTCTGCTCACGGGTAATGACAGGCCTGTCATAGGGATAGTAGGATACGATGGTATCGTTCTGCTGGTAGCAGGCCAGATGAAGGACCTCAGGCAGTGTCCAGGAATCTCCGGCAGAATAATAAAGCGGAGATTTCAGAAGGAACAAAAACATATTTCCCCGATGGATCCGATGCAGGTCTTCCATGATCTGTCGGAAAAACTGAGGCTCATCGTTGACGTAGTTGTTCAGATCTCTGGCAAAATAGGAGACAAACCAGGATTTTCTTTGAAAATCAAGGGAGTGCTGCTGCATCCGGGACAGCTCTGTGTGGAGGGCATCCCGCTCCAGACGAAGGGAGGAAATGGTGTCAGCTTCCACCTCTTCACGGGCAGAACAGCCGCAGGATCCCCTGGGAATAAACTGTACGGGAAAACGTCTGGAAGGCACGGTTTCTCCGTGAAACCTCTTCAGCAGGTCAAGAATTGCCTGACGCCCCAGAGAAAAACCGTCCTGGGAGATGGTGGTCAGAGGCGGCACCATGTTCCTGGACATCCTGCAGTCATCGTATCCGGTGATCGCAATGTCTTTCCCCACCTTCAGTCCCCTTTGGGCACAGACCCGATATCCGGCCATGGCCATCTCATCATTGGCAAATACGATAGCTTCGGCATCGGGATGAAGATCCAGAAGCTGATTGACCTGCTGATCCACAAATTCAGAATAATCTCCAAGAGCGATCATGGAGTCATCCGGCGAAAGACCATAGTGATTCATGGCGTCAAGATAAGCCTGTTTTCGCTCAGCGGCATCCGTATTACCCTCGGGACCGGAGACATGGAGAATCTTCCGGTAGCCGTGCTTTTCTATCAGGTGTTCCATAATCGACCAGATTCCCTGATAGTTGTCGGAGATCAGATAATGACAGTTTGGCAGGGAGATGGTTTCTGTGAGAACGATGGTCGGAATGGAATGATACTTCCGGACAAACCGATCCAGATTATTATCCTCCAGATAAACGCCAAGTGTTCCATAATTAATGATGATTCCGTCGAATCCGCCTAACAGGCTGTAATCATAGATCGTATTAAACTGATAGTCATAGACATTGCCCACATCTTCGCCCAGCATGTTCTGGAAAAAGACCTTTGTCTGTGTGCCGAGAAAGAAACAGACATTTACGTCCAGCTCTCTGGCGGCATCCTGAATGCCGGCGATGATCCGCTGGGGAAAAAATGTATGAACGCCGCCGATCAGGACAGCGATGGAATATCTTTTTTTGCCGTTCATTTTTACCTCCTGCTGTGAGAATCCGATCCATTGCTAGAGTATGTTTTATTATATAAAAAAAAGACGAAATATGCAAGGATTTTGGCGAAAGTGCCGAAAAATAAATATGAAAAAAGATGCAACAAATAGTTGACAAACAACAACATATCATATATAATTTCCTTACACTTCCAATATACCACTTGTCATTTCGACAAACAGATTCCTGAGGGAAAGAAAAGGAGAAAAATGAGAATATGGTTTTTGTTGTCCATAGGGGCTGCTTGTATTTTTTGCGACCTCTATGAGAGAAGGATCCCCAATCCTCTGATTACGGCAGGATTGCTTCTGGGGATATCCTGGCAGTGGAGCAGCAAAGGACCGCCCGGACTATGGGAGTTTCTGGCCGGTATATTTCTGCCGCTGCTGCTGCTTGGCCCTCTTCATTATTTTCGGATGCTGGGGGCAGGCGATATTAAACTGTTCATGGTCACCGGCGGACTGCTGGGACCTCTGGCAGGGCTGAAAGCCCTTGTCTTTTCATTTCTGATCGCCGCTGCATGTTCTGCAGTCGTGCTATTCAAACACCGTATTCTGAAGCGGCGTCTGAACTATTTCGTTCATTATTTACATGATTATTTGCAAACAGGAAAATGGGAGCCCTATATCCAACGGAAGGAGGACGCAGCCTATCTGCATTTTTCCATACCGATCGTATTGGGAAGTCTCATGGTGATGGGAGGATTTTAAATTTGAAAAAACAAACATTTGTAATCTGTGATCAGGAAACCGGCTATGCCTGCGGTCTGATGGAATATATGAATCAGAGAAAGAATCTGCCTTTTGACGTGCAGGTTTTCAGCAGCCGGGAGAGTCTTTTGTCGTTCACAAAGGAAAACGAGACAGATCTTCTGCTGATCTGTGACGGACTGATGTGCCGGGAACTGGGGGAGCAGAACATCGGGCGGATCGTTTTGCTGTCAGAAGGAGAAGTGTCCAGGGAATATGCAGGATTTCCGGCGATCTACAAATACCAGCCGTCCGAAAAACTGGTGGAGGAGCTGATGGAGGATTATGCCCAGAGAGCTGTGATGCATGCAGCTCTTCAGATTCAGAAGCAGATGGAGCTTATAGGAGTCTGCAGTCCTCTGGGACGGTGCGGAAAGACCTGTTTTGCGCTGACTCTGGGGCAGATTCTGGCAGAAAAGAAGGGAGTGCTTTATCTGAATCTGGAGGAATATGCAGGGTTTGAGACCCTGATGGAGCGGGAATTTTCTATGGATATTCTGGATGTCATGTACTTTATCCGTCAGAAGAAAGAAAATGCCATATTCGGACTCCATGCGGCGCTTCAGAAGATCGGGAAGCTGGACTTTGTGCCGCCTGCCTTTTCCGGCGGTGATCTGAGCGATGTCCGTGCGGAGGAATGGATCCGTCTGCTGGAGGATCTGGCTTCCTGCGGCGGATATGACACGGTGATCCTGGATCTTGGCATGCCAGGGCCACAGACACTGGATCTTTTGTCCATGTGCAGCCGGATCTATATGCCTCTGGTGCCGGGAGTGATGGCAGATGCCAAAAGAAAGCATTATGAGAAAGAAATGAGAGAACTGGGAGAAGAGGAGATCCTGGAAAAGATCCGTTATCTGAATCTGCCGGAGACAGAGCCGAGAGGAAAGGGGGGTTATTATCTGGAGGAACTTCCGCAGGGAAACATGGGAATCTTTGTAAGAATGCTGCTTAAGGAGGAGTGGGACACATGAACGGGCAGTCGGAGGAATGGAAATGCCTGTATGAGAGTCTTATGGACAGGCTGGACACATCCAGGGAACTAAAGGATGAGGAGATCTATGAGCAGATCGACCGCCTGATGCTTGGTAAGACCAGCGGCCGCTATTATGGACTGAAAAGAAGGGATCATCTGCGGACAGAGCTATTTAACGCTGTGCGCAGACTGGACATCCTTCAGGAGCTGGTGGACAACGAGAACATCACAGAGGTGATGGTCAACGGGATGGACGGAATCTTTATTGAGGAGCAGGGACGGATCCGGAAATGGGAAAAAGAATTCTATACGGAACAGAAGATTGAAGATCTGGTACAGGGAATCGCAGCCAGGTGCAACCGAATCGTAAATGCCACAGTGCCTGTCGTAGATGCCAGACTGGAAAATGGCGCCAGGGTGAATATCGTCCTGCCGCCTGTGGCACTGAACGGGCCGGTGATCACCATCCGCCAGTTTCCGAAGGAACCTATCTGCATGGCACAGCTCATCGCCTGGGGTGCTGTCACCGGGGAGGCGGTGGAGTTTTTAAAAAAGCTGGTCAGAGCCGGCTACAACATTTTTATCAGCGGAGGGACCGGCTCCGGTAAGACCACATTCTTAAATGCGCTGTCGGACTTTATCCCCAAGGATGAGCGGATCATTACCATTGAGGATAATGCGGAGCTGCAGATCCAGGGAGTGGAAAATCTGGTCCGTCTGGAAGCCAGAAGGGAAAATACCCAGGGAGAGCATGCGGTTACCATACGGGATCTGATCCGGACAAGCCTGAGAATGCGGCCGGACCGGATCATCGTGGGGGAGGTCCGCGG
>JAEDFS010000049.1 GCA_016297895.1 Marvinbryantia sp. | reverse complement strand
AAACTCTGGAAGAATAACCGTTTATTACATGATATGACAATAGAAGATAACAGCGATGACACCAGAACGCATAAGATCTTCCGCGCTCTGGATGACATCTGCATGTCCATGGATCTGGGAAAACCCATCTGGCTGGACTCCAACATTCACGAATTTCAGCGTCACAGCCGGACCCGATTTTCCCAGGACAGTTTTATAGAACAGATTGATTTTGATTTTCTTGAGATTCAGGTGATCGAGGAGGACTGAGCCTCCACTGTCTGTGCAGCGATCACATCCACACCGGTATCCGCCACATTTTTCAGCACCACATCACCGATTCTGACGGGCGCCTTCTTTTTTACAGATTTGATCGCCCGTATACAGTCGAACATTTTTTCTTTGGGAATATCCGATGCCGTCTTGACCGGAAGCATATTCTGTGTTCCTCCGATCAGACGTACCGTAGAGGTAACGATCCTTGTGGGATCGGTTACCTCTTTTTTTCCGTAAATACTGCCCTTTTTACAGCGATTGCCGGTTACGGACACAGGTTCTTTTCCTTCCAGGGTCACCGTAAGACTGCACCCAAAAGGACAGCCTATACAGGTCAGTTTTCTTTCTTCCATGTCGGTTCCTCCTCCACCTGTATTCGAAGTTTTCCGGGTAATGTATGTCCTTCCAGCATTTCCTTTTTCAGTACCACACTTTCCATCTCTCCCGGCACCAGGATCTGCCTCTTTTTCTGCAGGATCTTCCTCTCATCCAGATAGACGCATACGGAACAGTTCTGATATACATCCTTTACCCGGAACCGGATTTCTGACTCTTGTTCCACATGCTCCCTGTGGATCACGGAAGGCACGGTATATCGGATCCCTTCTCCTGCCTCCAGGACGATTCCGGCATCTCCATCCGATCTTTCTTCTTCTGTCTTTCCATGTGCCGCATACCTGGCAGCGCAGACACCGGCTTTTGCAGCCTCCCTTGATACATCATCCACCAGATCATGAACATGAAGGACATTTCCGCAGGCAAATATTCCCTCCACAGAGGTCTGCAGACTTTCGTCCACAATGGGCCCGCCGGTAACAGAGTTGATGGTCACGCCTGCTTCCCTGGACAGTTCATTTTCCGGAATCAGGCCGCAGGAAAGCAGCAGTGTATCACAGGAATATGTCTCCTCTGTTCCGGGTATCGGATGGTTATTTTCATCCACCTGTGCCAGTGTCACAGCTTCCAGCCGTTCTTTCCCCTGTATCTTCACCACAGTGTGGGAAAGCTTCAGCGGAATATGAAAATCCTCCAGACACTGTACTACGTTTCTTTTCAGGCCTCCGCAATAGGGCATCCGTTCTGCCACCACCTGTACATGAGCTCCCTCGAGAGTCATACGTCTTGCCATAATCAGACCAATATCTCCGGATCCCAGAATCACCACTTCTTTCCCGGGCATCCGTCCTTCGATGTTTACCAGATACTGCGCTGTGCCTGCCGTATAGATTCCCGCAGGACGGGATCCCGGGATATTGAGCGCTCCTCTCGGCCGCTCCCGACAGCCCATGGCCAGTATGACCGCTTTCGCCCGGATCCGGAATATTCCCTTTTCCCGGTTAATGGCAGTGATGTATTTATAGCGGATTCCATTGGATCTTTCTCCTTCTTCCAATGAAAGAACCATCGTATGCAGACAGGTATCCAGCTGAAGATCCCGGACTTTTTCCATAAAACGGGCAGCATATTCCGGTCCGGTCAGCTCCTCCTGAAAGGTGTGCAGTCCAAATCCGTTATGAATACACTGATTCAGGATTCCGCCCGGTTTTTCATCACGCTCCAGGATCAGAACACTGCCGCCTGTTTCTTCCTTTGCCGCAATCGCTGCTGCCATCCCGGCCGGACCGCCGCCGATCACCACCACATCCACGCTTTCTTTTCTCTCCCGTTCAAGGATCTCCATCACCCTGGGAGCGCAGAACCCGGACTGACACCGTCCCATACCCGCTCTGGTCCGCCGCTTTATTCCGGCTAAGGACACGGCTCCTAAGGGTCTTGTCACAGCCTCTATGATCTCCCCCTCTGACACCTGTTCACAGCGGCAGATCATATTTCCGTAAGCGGGCTTCTCTTTTATCAGGGCATTTCTCTCTTCCGTGGAAAGCTTTTCCGGCTTCAGGATACCTTTTCGCTCTGAACAAAACACTTCTTTTTTCTTCAGATCCAGCTTTTTGCTTACCATATCCGCCATCATCACTCCAATGGCCGGGGAAGAGGAAAGTCCGGGAGATTCGATCCCGGCACAGTCAAAAAAGCCGGGACAGTCCCGAACCTCTTCGATTATAAAATCACCCGTTTCGCCACAGGCACGAAGACCTGCAAAGGATGTGATCACCTGATGGAAGGGAATGTTCTTCACACTTTTCCGTGCCTTTTCCCTGACCTTTTCCATACCTTCCGCTGTCGTATCGGTTTCCTCTTTACACTCTGTATTCTGTGCAGTGGGGCCTGTCAGAAGGTTTCCGTGAACCGTAGGCGTAACCAGGACGCCTTTTCCATTTTCATCCGGCAGAGAAAAAATGGTATGCTTTACATGCTTTCCGGCACTCTGATCCAGAAGCAGATACTCACCCTTCCTGGCTGTGATGTTCATTTTTTCCCGGCTTACCATATTGTGGATCTCATCGGCATGTACACCGGCAGCATTGATGATGATGCGAGCCTTAAGATCTCCTGTGGAAGTATGAAGAAGAAAACCGTCTTCTTTTCTTTTTATGTCGGTGACCTCTGTACAAAAAGAAAATCTGACACCGTTGTCATGGGCATTTTCAGCCATGGCAAGATTCAGTTCAAACGGACAGATGATTCCGCTTCCTTGAACCTGTAATGCTCCTTCCACCTCCTCTGCCAGATTCGGTTCCAGAGCAAAGGCTTCCTCCCGGTCAAGCAGACGCAGTCCGGTCACACCGTTTTTCTCTCCTCTTTCCATCAGCTCCCGGAGCATAAAAAGCCTGTTTTTATCCGTACAGACCACCAGTGCCCCGTTTCGGATAAAGGGGATATCCAGCTCCTTTGAAAGCTGATCCATCATCTGATTTCCCAGGACGTTCAGCTTCGCCTTTAAGGTTCCCGGCTGTGCATCATACCCTCCGTGGATAATGGCACTGTTGGCCTTTGAGGTGCCGCAGCACACATCTTCTTCTTTTTCCAGTACGCAGACAGATGCCTGATACCGGGATAATTCCCTGGCAATACAGGCACCTGATACTCCGGCACCGATAATTACAATATCGTACATGCCTTTCTCCTTTTCTGTTTTACCTCTGATCCTCATCCACAATTTTTCGTGCACGATCCGGATAATTGGTGATCACCGCATCCACACCCAATTCTGCCGCACGTTTGATGTGTTCCGGTTCATTCACCGTCCACACATGAATCCGCAGACCCTTCTTTTTCGCAGATCGTACCACATTCGGATACTGAAGATTATAAAGTGCCGGGTGAAGTGCATCTGTCTCCAGATTCTGTGCATAGTCCGCCGGCAGATAGATTCCGTCGCAATACAGCATTCCTGTCTTTGCTGTCGGACACATGGTCTTTATTTTCCGCACCGTATAGTGGTTAAAAGAAGAATACCAGACTCTGTCCTTCATTCCCATCTCTTCTGTCGCACGCAGAACCGCCTCTTCGATTCCCGGATAAAGCACAATTCCTGTCTTCAGTTCCACGTTGACGGTCAGACCGGTAGGTCTTAACAGTTCATACACTTCCTGGAGCGTGGGAATCTTCACATCTTCATACTCCGGATGCGTCTTATTGGGGCAAAGCTTTTTCAGTTCTTCCAGCGTAAAGTCCCGTACCATTCCCGTTCCATCACTGACCCGGTCTACTGTCTCGTCATGGATCACGATAAGCTTTCCATCCCTTGTCATCTGTACATCCAGCTCAACGCCGTCTGCTTTCATTTCTGCTGCCATCTCAAATGCAGCAAGGGTGTTCTCCGGCGCATAGCCGGAGGCACCCCTGTGTGCCCAAACTTCTGTTTTCATATTTCTCCTTTAGCTGTTCAGCAGATTGTAATCTTCAATCGAAGTATTGATCTGTTCTGCCATAGCTGCTACTGCATCCTCCGGTGAAGATACACCGTTTAACATATTTTCGATATTGGTTTCCACGATCTGTCTTGCCTCCGGGAACACACTCATCAGTGCTCCTGCATATTCCGGTGCAGAATCATGCAGCTGATCGATAGCTGTCTGGAACTGAGGATACTGTGCAATATTCTCCTGGAATACCGGTTCCTCATGTGCTGCAGTGGTGATGGGGAAGTATCCGGTCTGAGCATTCCAGTATGCCTGAGATTCCGGAGATACCAGGAATTCTACGAATTTCCAGGTTGCATCCTGTTTTGCCTCATCCTCATTATTCAATGCCCAGAGAGAAGCACCGCCGATGGATACTCCACCCTGATTTTCAGAAGAAACACTCGGGAAATATGCGGTTCCCACTTCAAACTTGCCGTTAACGTCTTCCAGGATCTGTTTCAGAGAAGCGGTAGAGCCAAGTGTCATAGCAGATTTTCCTGCTGAGAAATCAGCCAGTCCGGAGTCTCCTCCACGTCCTACATTGGGAGCATATCCTGCATCGTACAGTTCTTTCCATGCATTGAGGATATTTAATGCACCGCCGTTTTCGTCAAATACAACCTTTGTAGCTGCTCCTTCACGGCCGTTTCCGTTATCCACATAAGCCAGTCCCTGTTTGCAGAGAAGCTGCTCAAAGAACCATCCATAGATACCAAGAGAAATGGCTTCACCGGCTCCGCCCTCAGTGGTCAGTGCATCTGCCACTTCTGCGATCTCGTTAAAGCTTGCAGGTACATTTTCCACACCTGCTGCTGCAAACATGTCTTTGTTGTAGTATAAGATCGGTGTGGAAGAGTTAAAGGGCATGGAATACAGCTGGTTATCGATGGAATAATATGCCGCAATGTTTGGCTCGATCTGAGATACATCATAACCTGCCTTATCGATCAGCTCCTGCATGGGTACGATCCATCCGGAATCAATCATAAAACGGGTTCCGATATCATAGATCTGAACCAGATCTGCTCCCATATTTCCGATCTGAGCACTCTTCAGCTTGTTGATCGTATCGTCATATTCACCCTGATACTGTGCATTTACGGTAATTCCATATTCATTTTCCTCGTTAAATTTGTTTACCAGATAGTCCATGGCCTGTCCGTTGACACCGCCCATGGAATGCCAGAAATCAATGGTTACTCCACTTTCTTCCGCCTGTACCGTCATAGTACTTCCCATCAGGCTTCCTGTCAGCATAGCTGCCGTAAGTACGGCTGAAATTACTCTCTTTTTCATACAAAATCTCCTGTTCTTTTTGAAATATTTTTACTGATCTATGATTAAAGTGTGGAAGGATCTCTTCCCTCCCCACTGAAATCCCCTATCCTTTTACTGCGCCGGAGAACATTCCCCGGATCAGCTGTTTCTGTCCCACAATGAAAATGGAGATAGAAGGGATAATAATCAGGACTACTCCTGCGATCATCAGTGTGATGGACTGCGCATCTACACTGTTTAACATACTGATTCCGATCTGTACGGTTCTTTTTGCTTCCGAACCGGTAACCAGCAGAGGCCACATATACATATTCCAGGAATTGATAAAGGTATATACCCCCATAGCCCCGATCGCCGACTTGGTAAGAGGCATCAGGATCCTGGCAATAAATGTGAGATTGCTGCATCCGTCCAGTTTTGCCGACTCATAAAGTGAGATCGGGAAGGTCAGATAAAACTGACGGAACAGGAAAATTCCCATGGCAGAGGTCAGGTAAGGTACGATCAGTACCTGATAGGTATCCAGCCATCCCCAGCTGCTGACCGTCAGGTAATTGGAAATGATCGTCGCCTCTCCGGGAATCATCATGGTGGCCATTACCAGCATGAATAAAACAGATTTTCCTTTAAATTGCAGGAAAGAAAACGCAAACGCCGCAAGGGAGCAGGTAATGATCTGACCGACAGTGATGGTACCCGCTACCAGGAAAGAATTCATGACAAACTGAAACAGCGGCACATTCTCGATGGCCTGTTTGAAATTCTCCAGTGTGGGATTCTTCGGCACCAGATTCATCTCCAGGGTAAACAGTTCGCTGGAAGGCATAAATGCCACGCTGACCGCATACAGCAGTGGAAGCAAAATGATAACTGCGGCTACGATGTTGACTAAAAGACGACAGCCGGTACGGATCTGTTTTTTTGTCTTCGCCTTTTCATTCATCACACGATGCAGCTCCTCCAGTTCCGCCCTGGATTTTATCTGCATCGGCTGAGCACTGACACTTCCGGTATCCATTAATACTTCACTCCTTTTTTCTCCAATTTAAACATCACCAGGGTCAATACCATGACAATGAGGAACAGCACAACTGACTGAGCTGCCGCACTGCCGAACCGGTAATTAAAGAATGCATCCCTGTAAATGGAATATACCATCAGGTTGGTGGATTCCCCCGGGCCTCCCTGGGTCAGGATCTTGACCTGTCCAAAGGACTGAAATGCCTGAATAATATTTACCACCAGTGTATAAAACATGATCGGACTTAATCCCGGCAGCGTCAGGCTGAAAAACTGCTGCACGGAACTGGCTCCGTCCACAGACGCTCTTTCGTAGATACTTTCGTCGATATTTCCAAGTCCTGCTGAGAAATACAGGAAATTGATTCCACTGTTGAGCCACGCTGTCAGCACTGCCACACAGACCAGTGCATATCTGGGATCACTGACCCAGTTAATGCTCACTCCCAGGATCTTATTCATGATTCCCACGGAGGGATGAAGGATAATCTTAAAGATCATGGCTGCCGAACTGGAAGCGATCGCCATGGGAAGGGCATAGGCGGTACTGAAAATACGGATTCCCGGAAATGCCTTGTTGCACAGCACTGCTCCAACCAGCCCGATCAGCATGCTTCCAACCACTACGATCACTACAAAAATTACGGTCACGCTCAGACTGTTGTAAAAGGAAGGAGACTTTAAAAGGTCTATATAATTTCCAAGTCCCACAAATAATTTTGCCTGTCCCATTTTATTCGTTTTAAAAAGACTCAGATAAATGGTCTTAAAAAAGGGATAGAATAAAAAGATCCCGAAGATCAGCAGACAGGGAACCAGATACAGGTACGGTCCTGTCTTTTCCTTTAACGTTTTCATGACAACTCTCCTCTTTTAACTCAATGCTTCTTCCGTATCCGGATCAAAGAAATGTATCTTTCTGCGGTCAAAATACAGATTCCGGATATGGCCGATCTGATACTCATTTTTCGGTGAGGTGCGGGCACAGAACTGGTTACCGTCCAATTCGAAATACAGCATCACTTCCACTCCCAGCATTTCCCTTGCTGTGATCTGTACCGCCACCGGTTTCCCTGCTTCCACTTCCGGATGATCCTCCAGATCCTCGTTTGTATAGATATCCTCCGGCCGGATTCCCATAATGACTTTCCGTTTATAATATCCGTGTTTTTTGAACAGCGCCTGGGCTTCCTGATTTTCTCTGAACTCATACACATCCGCTGTCAGAAAATTCATGGCGGGAGATCCGATAAATCCCGCTACAAATTTATTGACCGGATGGTTGTACAGCATCTGAGGCGTATCCACCTGCTGTATGACCCCTTCCTTCATGACTACGATCCTGGTCCCCAGAGTCATGGCTTCCGTCTGATCGTGGGTCACATAAATGATCGTTGCTCCCAGCTCGTTATGTAACTTTCCAAGCTCCACTCTCATCTGAGCCCGCAGCTTTGCATCCAGGTTGGACAGCGGCTCATCCATCAGAAACATCTTCGGATTCCGGATAATGGCACTTCCGATAGCCACCCTCTGCTTTTGTCCGCCGGACAGCGCATTGGGATAGCGGTCCAGAAGATGTTCGATCTCCAGAATCTTAGCCACGGTGTGGACCCTCTTATCTATCTGAGTTTTTGGCACTTTCCTGATCTTCAGTGAATAGGCCAGATTTTTATACACCGTCATATTGGGATACAGGGCATAATTCTGAAATACCATCGACAGGTTTCTCTCCCTGGGCTCCACATAATTCATCAGTTCTCCGTCTATCCAAAGCTCACCCCGGGAGATTTCCTCCAATCCGGCGATCATCCGAAGCGTTGTGGATTTTCCACATCCGGAGGGTCCCACAAAGATAATAAACTCTCCGTCCTTTACTTCCAGATTAAAATTTTTTACTGCAAAATGATGCCCCGGATAGATCTTACAGACATCGTGCAATGCCAGCGTTGACATGCTGTTTCCTCCTCGTTTTCTCATATTCACTGTATCTATCTAACCATTCCAAAGTAAAATCTGAAATCAGTGTAATGTAAAATTTTGTAAAATTCTGTGTAAAAAAATATCTGCATATGCGAATCCATGTCTCGCATATACAGATATCTGTCACTTTCTTTCAATAATTTAAATCTCATCTTCCCTGGCCCATCCGCCGGCATATCTGACAGCCTTTTTCCATCCCTTTACCCGACGTGACCGTTCTTCCTCCGTGATGGCCGGCTGAAATACCCGGTCGATCTGCCAGTTTCTAACCACTTCTTCTTTTGACTTCCAGTATCCCACTGCCAGTCCCGCCAGATAGGCGGCACCCATTGCTGTAGTCTCTACACAGACCGGACGGTTTACCGGCGCCTGGATCAGATCCGCCTGGGTCTCCATCAGGAAATCATTGGCACTGGCTCCGCCATCCACTTTCAGCGCAAAAAGACGTATCCCGGAATCTGCTTCCATGGCCTCCAGCACATCATTTACCTGGTAAGCGATGGATTCCAGCGTGGCACGGATGATGTGGTATTTATTTACCCCTCTGGTAATTCCTACGATGGTTCCTCTGGCATATTGATCCCAATAGGGAGCACCCAGTCCCGTAAATGCAGGCACCACATAACAGCCTCCCGTATCTTTTACCTTCCTGGCCATATATTCTGAATCTGCGGCAGAATCGATCAGCCGCATCTCATCCCTCAGCCACTGTATCGAAGCTCCCGCTACAAAAATCGAACCTTCCAGAGCATAATTTACTTTCCCGTCCAGTCCCCAGGCAATGGTAGTAACCAGACCGTTCCTGGAAAATACCGGTTTCTCACCGGTATTCATCAGCAGGAAACATCCGGTTCCATATGTATTCTTTGCCTCACCGGGTGTAAAACAGGTCTGTCCGAATAAAGCGGCCTGCTGATCCCCGGCCGCACCGCCGATGGGGATCTCTCCCCCCAGAAAAGAAGGATCCGTCATGCCGTAGACACAGCTGGACGGCTTCACTTCCGGCAGCATACATTTAGGAATTCCCAGTTCCGCCAGGATCTCATCATCCCACTGCAGCGTATTGATATTAAACATCATGGTTCTGGCTGCATTGGAATAATCCGTCACATGGACTCTTCCCTTTGTCAGCTTCCAGATCAGCCAGGTCTCCACCGTACCGAACAGCAGCTGCCCTTTTTCCGCTTTCTCTCTGGCTCCCTCCACATGATCCAGGATCCACCGGATCTTAGTGGCGGAAAAATAGGCATCGATCACAAGGCCTGTCTTTTTCCGGAATGTCTCCTCCAGACCCTTTTCTTTCAGTTCATCACAATACCTGGATGTCCTGCGGCATTGCCACACAATGGCATGATACACCGGAGCTCCCGTCTCCCGATCCCAGACAATGGCCGTTTCCCTCTGGTTGGTGATTCCGATGGCAGCAATGTCTGCCGCTTCGGCCCCGGCCCTGTTCATCGCCTCTACCGCTACTCCAAGCTGACTGGACCAGATCTCATCCGCATCATGCTCCACCCAGCCGGGCTTCGGAAAATACTGAGTAAACTCCTTCTGAGCCATACTGCAGATCTCCCCTTTTTCATTGAACAATATGCACCGGTTGCTGGTGGTTCCCGCATCCAGCGCCATGATATACTTTCCCATGTCTTCTGTACCCTCTCCTTTTCGATTGTAAATGCCGATTCCACGCCCGCACATCTGTAATTACATAACTCTCCTTCATTACAAATATTAACATGGCGCAAACCAAATAGCAAGGATGCCGCCAGGAAACCATCAAAGTTGACTTTCCTGTGAATGACGGTAATGCAGCGGTGTTTTTCCTGTATGTTCCCTGAATTTCCGGATAAAATAGCTGGGATTATCATAACCGCACTCCGATGCAATTTCTGCGATACTGTCATCGGTAGTCAAAAGAAGCATACAGGCTCTTTCGGTACGCAAAAGCCCCACATATTCGCTGAAGTTCTTATGAAAAAGCTGTTTGAAGCTTCGGCTGAAATACTTTGGCGAGGTAAGGAAATTCTTTGCAGCCAGATCCAGTGTAACAGGTTCGCTTAAGTGTTCTTTGAGCCATTCTGAGATCTCCCGGATCCGGACAGCGCTTTCTCTTCCGGAGTCAGCAGGTTCAGATACATTCTCACAGAAAAGCCCTTCTTCCGTCAGCGCTGCTATGATCTTCAGCAAAGCAGCCTTTGTCATCAGCTGGTAAGCCGTGCTTTTCCTTTCATTGACCTGAATAATGGTCTCGATTTCCTGTCGGATCAACGTATAACAGGAAGCAGTATCCGGGACTCTTGCCGGGAAGAGCAGGGTTCTGTCAACCAGCGGCCGGATAATGCGTGCCTGCAAAAAATCCTGCTCGGCCAGACGGACTCGTTCCAAAGGAAATACATATGCATAATAAATTAATGACGGATCATCGGACTGAAACTGATGCAGTTCTTCCCGATTGATAAAGCAGATATCTCCCTTTGTCAACCGGAAAGCATTTTTTCCTATCATAAGGGAAAGATTTCCTTCCATACAATAAAGTATTTCCAGCTCCTCATGCCAATGATATGGAATAAAAAGCTGTCCTTCTTCATTCGTCATTCGATAATGCTGAAACGGGAACAACAGACTTCCCCGGCTTGTATATTCTTTCAGGCTGCGCATAATTCCTCCATGGTGGAAATATTAATATTTTCAGTGGAAATAGTCATACTTTTATAAAAATGTGTGTGATATAACACTATTATAAGCTTAAGTACAAAAAAAGCAACAAAAGGAGGAAGGATCATGCCGAAATGGTTAAAAAATGCCGTATTTTATGAGATTTATCCCCAGAGTTTTCAGGACACCAACGGGGATGGAATCGGTGATTTTCAGGGAATCATAGATCGATTGGATTATATTAAGGAACTGGGATGCAACGCCATCTGGATGAATCCCTGCTTTGATTCACCCTTTACGGATGCCGGTTATGATGTGCGGGATTATTACATGGCAGCGCCGAGATACGGAACAAATGAAGACTTAAAACGTTTGTTTGACGAAGTTCACAAAAGAGGTATGCATCTGATCCTGGATCTGGTTCCCGGCCATACATCGATCGATTGCAAATGGTTTCAGGAATCGATGAAAGCCGAGGAAAATGTATACAGCCATCGATATATCTGGTCCGACAGCATCTGGGAGGGGTTTGAAGGCATAAACAACATCACCGGAAGCATCCGCGGTATTTCCGACCGCAACGGCAGCTGTGCAACAAACTTCTTTTCCACACAGCCGGCACTCAACTATGGCTTTGCAAAGCCTTCCAAACCATGGCAGTCCGCAGCCGATTCCCAGGAGGCAATGGCAACCAGACAGGCTATGAAAGATATCATGGCATTCTGGCTGGGACTTGGCTGCGACGGGTTCCGTGTAGACATGGCAGCCAGCCTGGTCAAGGGAGATGAGGACGGAAAAGCAAATATCGCACTCTGGAATGATATCCGTGCATTTCTGGATGAACAGTTCCCGGAAGCCGCCATAGTTTCCGAATGGGGACAGCCGGATCAGTCCTTAAAAGGCGGATTTCATATGGATTTCCTGCTCCATTTCGGCCCATCCAGATATCTGGATCTGTTCCGTACCGAGCATCCTTATTTTTCCAGAGAGGGCAAGGGCAACATCAAAGCATTTACAGACAAGTATCAGGAATATGTGGATTCCACAAACGGAAAAGGGCTCATCTGTATCCCCTCCAGCAATCATGATATGCCGCGCCTTGGAGGACTCCTGGATGAAGAGGAGATCAAGCTTGTATTTGCATTCCTGATGTCCATGCCGGGTGCACCTTTTGTATACTACGGCGATGAGATCGGCATGCGCTATCAGAAGGATCTGCGTTCTGTCGAAGGCGGATTTGACCGTACCGGAACAAGAACTCCCATGCAGTGGAACAGCGGCGTCAATGCAGGATTCTCCTCTGCCGCTCCGGAACGACTTTATATTTCCATCGACCCGGATCCAAACCGTCCGACAGTGGAAGCCCAGATGCATACAGAGGGGTCCCTGTGGAAAGAAGTACAGAAACTGATTGTTCTTCGTATGGAGCATCCGGCTCTGCAAAGCAGTGCACCGGTCCGTTTCCTGTATGCACAGGAACATGCGTATCCCTTTGTCTATATCCGTGAGCAGGAAGAGGAAAAGATCCTTGTTCTTATCAATCCCAGCAGCAAGGACGCTTCCTGCAATATTGAAATAACCGACAACGGACAGGTACTCTATTCCAACCACGGAACCGCATTCTGTGAAAACGGCACATGGAATGTTCCGGCAGAATCAGCAACCTTTATTCGCCTGTAGTTGAGTTTCAAGACTCGCTTGCAAGTCCAGTATGCTGTCATTTCCTTTTTCAAATCAATTTGACTGAGATGGATCGTGTATCCCGGAGGCTTCTTCCTCCGGGATCTTCAAAGCTTTCCTTGCCTCCTCCAGGGCCATCCCTGTTGTCTCCATCAGATTTTGCAAAGCCAACTCCATGCCCCGTTCCATACCCTCTCTAACACCCTGTCGCCAGTTGCTTTTCATCTGCCAGTTGTAATCCCTCAGTGCATCCTGCCTTGCCTCATACTCCCGTCTTTTCTTCTCATCTGCACTGATATTTACCAACCGCTCATATGCTTTTTCCAGATACTCGTTATCCTTCGATGCCATCTCGAATTCCTCCTTTTTCTCTGCCTGAAAAAACTTCGCCCACTTCAGCAGCTCCGTCTCCGGCTGTTCATACTTTGCCAGCTTCGGCAATTCCAATACATGGATCTCCAGCTT
>JAEDFS010000048.1 GCA_016297895.1 Marvinbryantia sp. | reverse complement strand
ACTGTAGTGATCATATTGCAGTATGCCAGTCCGCCCTTGAGCATATTGGCATCCCGGTATCCCTGTTTCAGAGCATCCTTATTAAAGACATAATCAGGAAGTCCGGACCAGTAGCGAATCGTTGGAATATTGTAAATTCCCTGGAAACGGAGATTATGAATAGTCAAAATCGTCTTTGCAGTGGTCAGTTTTGTGTTTTCGAATAAGGTTCTGAGATAAACCGGAACCAGGGCTGCCTGCCAGTCATGACAATGGATGATATCCGGTACCCAGTCCATATAGTTCAATGCAGCCAGCGCCGCCTTTGCAAAATAGCAGTATTTCGGTATATCGTCGATCAGGTTGGTATAGGGATTTCCGCTGCTGAAAAACTCTTCATTATCAATAAAATCATAGACCACACCATCCCACACATACTCCATGATACCAACATAATAGGATCTGCCGTCTGCGCAAAGACTCATCTGAAATGCACCCCGATAGATCATCTTCTGCTGATACTCCCAGGGAATGCACTTATAACGCGGCAGAATCACTTTTACATCACAGTTTTCTTTCACCAGAGCTTTGGGAAGCGCATACATCACATCTCCGAGACCACCAGTCTTTACAAACGGATAACACTCGGAACCGATAAACGCAATGCTCTTTCTCGGTGTCTGATATACTTCTTCCACCGGTGCCGCCTCTTCTGCTTTCACTTCTTCCACCGGTACTGTCTCTTCGACTTTCACTTCTTCCATCGGTACTGCCTCTTCGACTTTCACTTCTTCCACTGCCGACAATTCTTCTTTTAATACAGCTTCCTCTGTTTCCATCTTCTTTGTTGCTGCTTTTTTCTTCGGAGTCGCTTTTGCTGTTGTTTTAGTTGTTGTTTTTGCTGCCGGCTTTGTTGTTTTCTTTGCTGTTGTCTTTTTGACATCCGGTTTTTCCGTTACTTTTTCTTCCACTTTTGTCTCTGTTTTTTCTTCATTTTTGATTGCTGCTTTTCTTGCCATCTGATACCTCCTGTTTTTACCGCCGGTCATTTCAGCAGTTTTTATTCAGCACTTTCAAGTATCTGCATGATGTCTGCTTTCATATGATTTTCCTGATCTGATCAGGATTCGTTATTTTCAGTATAGCATAACTTGGATGCTCCGGTAAATATCATAATTGAAATTCTTCTCTGAATTGCATGATAAAAGAAGAAAGTACCGCAGAAAACAAATCATACTGTTCTCTGCGATACTCTCTTCTTATTATAATAATACTATTTAAATCCCAGCCAGCTTCAGAAGCTCAGGAACCTTTGCTTCCCAGCCAAGTGCCATGATATGTACACCCTGGCAGTACGGCTTACACTCTTTGATAATACGTGCAGCAATTTCCACTCCGGTGATTCCTGCTTTGGTTTTTTCTTTATCCGCTTTCAGTTCCTCGATCATTTCATCCGGAACATGAATACCTGCAACATTGGCATTCATAAACTTAGCCATTCCTGCAGACTTCGGAATAATGATTCCCACCTGAACCGGTTTGCCGAACTGTTTTGCTTTTTCCATAAACCGGATAAATTTCTCCGGCTCAAATACAGCCTGAGTCTGGAAATAGTCTGCACCTGCAGCCACTTTTCTTTCCATCTTTGCAAGCTGTGCATCTACAGAGTCGCTGCAGGGAGATACCACTGCACCTTTTGCAAATTTGGGAGGTTCACCAACTAATTCGTTGCCGCCAAGGTCAACGCCTTTTTCCAGCTGGCAAACAGTATGGAGAAGGGATACGGAATCCAGGTCAAATACAGGTTTTGCCTGTGGATGATCCCCCATTTTTGTGTGGTCGCCGGTTAAGCAGAGGATATTGTCAATACCAAGCATAGCTGCGCTCAGGATATCAGACTGAAGACCAATACGGTTCCTGTCACGACAGGTAAGCTGGAAGATCGGATTTAATCCTTCATCTTTCAAAGCCTTACAGGTAGCCAGAGATCCAAGTCTCATAACAGAAGACTGATTATCCGTTACATTTACAGCAGTAATTCCGCTAAGATATTCTTTTGCTTCTTCCAAAACTCCTTCAATATGAATTCCTTTTGGCGGTCCAACTTCTGCTGTGACTACAAATTCACCACGATTAAAATAATCTGTAATTCTCATTCTTTATCGCTCCTGACTATTTAGATTTTTTAAGAACTTTTAAAAGTGTTATGTACTATTATTTCACTTCATCATCCGTAGCATAGTTACGAATCTGAGTCGGGCATTTTAATACATCCAGACGTCCAATCTGTTTCAGACGTCTGTAGATGCGCTCCCATCCGCATTCCATATTGGGATCTACCTCACAGTTTCCGTCTTTGGAACCGCCGCACTGGCCGTTTACCAGGCTCTTGGAGCAGGCAGTGATCGGACAGATTCCGCCGGTAAGATTCAGATAACACTCACCGCACTGTTTACAGTCATACTCCAACGGAGTAACTCCCTGGAATCCAGGCAACGGATATGTATCACAGGCTGCACAAACCATCTTGTCTTCAAACATTTCAGCGATCGTCTGCACACCTACACCACAGGATAATACGAGAATCAGGTCTGCTTCGTCAATCGCATCTTTATAATGCTCCAGACGGAGCTCATTATTCTCCGGATTACAGATATAGTCTGTAGTAAATATTCCAGTCACATTTCCGGCATCTGCAAGCTCTTTCTGAAGTGCCTTTGCTTCCTCTTCCGGGAAATGGATTTCCTTACATCCATGGCAGTTAATGATAAAAGCTTTTTTTCCAGCTACCAGGGAGCAGATGGTTTCTTTTGATTTTAATTCGGTAATTAACATATTACTTTTTCATCCCCCTTATCGCTCCTTTTCCGGCTTTGATCTTGCTTACAAGCGGAATCTTAGAAGAACAGATATATTCACAGCATCTGCACTCTACACAATCCATCACGTTTGCTTCAAGCATAGCCTGCCAGTTTTCTTCATCCGCAAATTTTGCAAAATGCAGAGGAGAAAGTTCCTGAGGACAGACATCCACACATCGTCCGCACTTGATACAGTCAACCGGTGTGGAATATTCTGTATCAACCGCAATTATACCATTCGATCCTTTCATAACCGGGATGTTGAGATCCTTTGCAACAAATCCCATCATAGGACCACCGGCTTTTACCGTTACATCGTCACCAACGATTCCTCCGCAGTCATCGATCAGATCTTTTACATTGGTACCGATCCTGGCAATATAGTTGCCCGGATTTGGAATATGTTCTCCGGTTACTGTGATCACACGTTCGATCAGCGGCATACCTGTCTTGATCGCATCAGCAATCGCTTTCACTGTACTGATATTGTCTACCACACATCCAACGTCTGCCGGAAGCTTTCCGCCCGGAACTTTTCTTCCGGTTACACGTTTGATCAGAGTTTTCTCAGCACCCTGCGGATATTTCGTTCTGGCAACACATACTTCCATGTTATCGATATGTGCAACTTTCGCCTGCATCAGTTCGATGGCATCCGGCTTGTTATCTTCAATTACGATCACACCCTTTTCCGCATTCACGGTCTTCATGATCGCTTTCAGACCAAAAATAATATCATCCGCAAACTCAAGAAGTACTCTGTGGTCAGCAGTCAGAATCGGCTCACATTCACATCCGTTCAGAATCACCGTATCAACCGGTTTTCCGGGATTTAATTTTACACAGGTCGGGAATCCTGCACCACCCATACCAACGATACCGGCTTCTTTTACAATTGCAATGATCTCTTCCGGTGTCAGTTCTTCCAGGCTCTTATTCGGCTTCACAGACTCATGAAGTTCATTCAGCCCATCGTTTTCAATTACGATTGAATTACACATTCCCGCTGTTACATGGGGACGCGGTTCAATGGCCACAACCGTACCACTGATACTGGAGTGAACCGGAGCACTGATAAATGAAGAAGCTTCCGCAATCTTCTGTCCAACCTTTACCTTATCTCCCACTTCAACGATCGGAGTAGCCGGTGCTCCCAAATGCATGGATACCGGAATCACAGCAACTTTTGGTGCCGGGAATACTTTCAGCCCAAGATGTTCTGTACGCTCTTTACGCTCAGAGGGATGAACTCCTCCATAGTAACCGGCCAGTCTGCTGTCACGAACAGCTTTTACATATTCCTGAATCACTTTCACATTTACTTTGGAATAATCACGAAGCTGAACCGGCTGGTTCAGGAACTCTTCCAGACGACCCTGTTTTTTCAGTCTCTGGTAGATCTTCTCCCATGCACAATCTTTGTTTCCGTCCACTTCGCATTTTCCGTCCTTTGCACCGCCGCACTGACCATTGACCAGGCTCTTGGAGCAATCTACAATTGGACAAATACCACCTGTTACGTTCAGATAACACTGTGCACATGCATCGCAGGCTTTTTTGGTAAGAGCCATGCCATGATGTCCTGTATAATTAAGAGAATTGCTGGCTGCATAAACCGGTTTTTCTACCATACCGGCTACTGTCTGGATACCCAGACCACAGGAGATCACAAATATATTCTCTGTTCCTTCCGGAATCATATCTGCCAGCTTTCTTTCTGTCTGAACTGCATTGCAGAGGAAATCGACCTTTGTGCTTCCGGTAATGTTTTTTCCCTGAGCCGCAACGATTTTTTCAAACTCACTGCAATCCGGTTCGTCTACCGTTTCAAACTGTTTGAAACACTTGTTACATGCAATGATGAACACATTGTCCTTGTCCTCTAATACAGACGCAAGCTCTTCATTGCTTTTTAACTTGTACTTGGTATAGTTTTCCAATTGCTCACCTTCCTTATCAATTTGATATGCAAACTCTTTTCTAATCGCTCTCTTTCATGAAACCCGAAACGATTATTCACGAATAGCACTCAGTTTCACTACTACAGAAATGAGTATAGCACAGTTTAGCTATATTATCCAGTTCAAAGATATATTTTTCTGCAAAAATATACATTTCTGTACAAAATCTTCATCTTGCTGAAACAACTATATTTTGTGGCTATCTGCGTCTTTTTTTAACAGAATAATTCAGGATTCCGCCGATTACAATGATCAATGCCGCAATAACCAGTACCTTTTTTGCAGCCTCCTGAGGAATCAGGCTCCGGTCCCCGATGGAATCCGAATAAAATGTCAGCACATACTCGATCTCTACAGGATCTCCCATTGCTGTCGTATCTGCGATCACCGGCATGGGTTTGTCCATGACTGTAATGGGAATCTCAAAAACAGAATTTCCTCCATCTGTTGTCAGATTCCAATAGGTCTCTCCCTCCACGATCATATAATCATAATAGGCACTGCTCCATAAAAGTCTTGCGTAACCTTTTCCGTCTCTCACGGTGAGAAGGGTCGGGGAACTGATACTGGCCCTTCCGCTCCCTCCGGTCATATCTGCTTCAATGGAGTACTCTCCGTCAGACCTTGCCACATCCACCGCTTCCGGCTCTTCGTGAACCTCCGTCCCTTCCGTTTCGGAAGCTTCCCCTTCTGCCGTCTCATATGCCTTCAATGCCGCTTCGATTGCCTCATAATCAGGAAGCTCAATAAGAAGTGCTTCCTCAGGCAGAGAAGAGGCGTCAAATAAAATCTTTCTGTCATACCATCTCTTCTTCTTTTTACTGAAGGCTGCACATTCCATCGGTCTGTTCAAAGCATCCACCGATATTGAAAAATAACTGCAGGAATCCGCTTCTTCTGCTTTGATCAGTTCTTCCGTTTCTGCTGCTTCCGCTTTCTCTGCACTGCCCGGATACACATAAGCATAGCTCAGACTCGGAATCATGAACCGCACCTTCATATCCCCATCCTGCACTGTCAATTCAGCAGCTGCGAGCTTAAAAAAGGGAGAATCCGACTCTCCGCTGATCTCATAGGTTCCGTCCCTGATATCTCTCCCATAGACAGGGGTCATCCCATAACTTCCCACTTCCGCTTTACTGATCTCATCTTTGGCTTCCGCGATCCGGTTCTCCAGATCTGGCACAACATCGGTTCCCTTTTTTTTGATCACCAGTGCATCTGCCGGAACCTTAAAAATCACACAAAAAAGCAGGAAGAAACATAGTATACACACCATTCTGTGATTGATTCTGTGTTTATCTGTTCTCATCTGTTTTACAATAACCTTTTTCTATATCTTTTCTGCCTGCCGGGCATGGCTGACAAACAGTTTATGAATATTGGGATATTCTCCCAGGCCCTTTAATACACTGACCGTCTCAAATCCGTTTCCTGTAAGCATGGACTTCCAGGAATCCTCTCCTTCTCCGGTCAGATCATTCAATGCATGGTCACCAGCCACGATCATCAGCGGCGCCAGCAGGATTTTTTCCGGTCTTCTCTGCTGTGCCCGTTTTAAGATTCCTTCAAATCCGGGTTCCTGTTCCACTGTCCCCACGCAGATATTGGGATGTCCTTTTTTTCGGAATAATTCATCCAGCTTTTCATACACTCCATCCGAGATGTGCGGACTTCCGTGTCCCATCAGAGCAAGCATATCCTGATCTCTCAGATTTGAATACATCTCTGTCACTTCTTCTGCCAGATTCTCCAGATCTTTTTCCTCTGCAAGCAGAGGGTTACCGATCCGGATGCTTGAAAACCGTTCCCGGTATCCCAGGATCAACTCTGTCATCGTTACATTTTCCAGTCCATTCAGCATATGAGTAGGCTGTACAAGCACATCCGTCACTCCTTCAGAGATCATTCTCTCCATCGCTTCCTGTATGGTATCATAATGGATCCCTTCTGTTTCTTCCAGCTTTTTCAGGATCCTTCTGCTTGTCCATGCCCGGTATAGGATCCGGTCCGGAAATGCCTCTTGCAGTGCTGACTCAATGGCGTCAATTGTTCGTTTTCTGGTGTTTTCATAAGATGTGCCGAAGCTGACCACCAGCAGACCCTTTTTTTCCATTTTGATTTCTCCCTGTTCTTCTATAGATTTTTCTTTTTATAGATAAACCACACTGATAAAGCTGAAAAAATACCAAGATACACCAGTAATACCACAAACCCGTACACCCCCGGTTCTTCACCGTTGGAAATTGCCCGGATCATTCCGCTGGCCTGGGAAAGAGGCAGCAGCCCGATCACCTGACGAAATCCGGACGGCATCTGATCCGTGGAAAAGAAGGTATTGCACAGAAAAGACATGGGTGTAATAATATAAGAGGTAAATCTGGGCGCATCCGAATAGCTTTTTGCAAGAAAGGACAGCACCAGTGCTATGGTTGAGAACACCATTCCGTTTAAAAACATAACAAGAACCGACCAACCATTGAAGATCAGATCGGTACGGATCGGTGCAGTAAGCAGCAAAATAATGGCCCCTGCATACATTCCTCTGAGACTTCCTCCAATGATCTGTCCCAGAATAAACTGCCACAATGGAGTAGGGGACACCATAACCTGATCAAGAGCTTTCTCATAAAGTCTCTGTACACTCATATTCTGTGCAGTCGCACCAAAGCTTCCAGTCATAGTTGCCATTGCCACGATACCTGGAATGAGGAAATGCAGATACGGCTCTCCATGTGATGTAGTCTGAATTCCCATCCCGAAAATCACCAGATACATCAATGGTGAGATCATTGCCGCTACCGTGATCTTATAGAAATCCCTTTTAAACTCTGCCCATTTTTCCCACAATACTGTAATGATTCCCATCATTCTCTCTCTTTCTTTGTTTCTCTTTCTTTACAGCCTGCGGCCCGCACATTCTACAAATACATCCTCCAGAGTCGTAGCACGAAGAGAAGCCTGACTTCCAACCTTTGAAAGATAGGCGATCGCTTCTTCCCGGTCATGGAAGTATTTCGTCGAAAGACTGCTTTCGTCTACTTCATCCACAGCAAATTTTCCGAGTTCTCCAATCAGATGATCCGGTGTATCCAGCTTTTGAAGTACTCCGCGATTTACTAACGCCACCCGGCCGCATAATGCCTGTGCCTCTTCCATATAATGAGTCGTCAGCACAATCGTCATATTACGTCCATTCAGCTTACGCAGAAGATTCCACATCTGTCTCCTTGAGATAGCATCCATTCCGGCCGTCGGTTCATCCAGAAGAAGGATCTCCGGTTCTACCAGAAGCGCCCTGCAGATCATGAGTTTTCTCTTCATTCCTCCGGAAAGATGACGCACGGTCCGTTTTCGGTACTCCGTCAGTCCTGCAAACTCAAAAAGAGCATCCGTCCGTTCCCGTATCACCTTTTTCGGCAGGAAATAGAGACGTCCCTGATATTCCATCACTTCTTCCATGATCATATCCTGGCGCATGGAATATTCCTGGGTGATCACGCAGAGCTTTCGTTTCTGCTCGGAAGATTTTCTGGTCAGTCTTTTTCCGTCAAGCAGGATCTCTCCCTCCGTAGGGAGCAGCACCGTAGACATCATACTGATCGTCGTTGTTTTTCCCGCACCATTCGGGCCAAGCAGTCCCAGAAATTCCCCTGTCTCAATCGTCAGATTTAAATGATCCACTGCTGTAAAATCACCAAATTTTTTTGTCAGATTCCTGATCTCTATCATTCCGGTTCTATGATTCCTTTGCAATAATTAAAGAAAAATATCCTGCATCATCCGGGATCTCTTCTGCACTGCGGTAGATCTTTTCATTTTCCATACTGCAGTTTTCGATCATGCAGACATCCTTCCCACTTTTTTTCAGAAGCTCTTTCACCTGTTTCATTCTGCTTGCCGATTTCATCAGTACATAGGTGCCGGGTTCTTTCAGCGCATTATCCGTATCGTGTACGGCCGGAACCACATGAAGCTGCTCATTCCATTTTACCAGAGGTATCGACATTCTCGCTGCCGCTGCACAGATCGAACTGATTCCGCTTACCAGCTCCACCTCATATCCGTCCTTCTCCATGATTTCCTGAAGATAGGTAAAGGTACAGTAAACGGTCGGATCTCCCAGGGTAATATATACCACATTCTTCCCGGCGTCCAGATAAGATTCCAGAAGCTTTGCTCCCTTCTGGTGATCCAGTGCGATCTGTTCCCGATCCTTCACCATTGGCATATACACCGGAACCAGTTCCTTTTCTTCGATCTCCGGCACAACAGCCGCTGCGATCCGATAAGCTACCGCTTCTTTCGCATCTTTTCCTGCCACGGCAATCACGTCATTCTCCCGGATCAGGCGAACCGCCTTAAGTGTCATCAGCTCCGGATCTCCCGGTCCGACTCCTACTCCATAAATCATACCTCGTCTGTTCATTTCTATTCTCCTTTTTCTTAAAACCAGCGTATTCCATGTGGAGCGATCTGCCATATTGATTTCCTTTGCAACAAAACGCACCCGCATTCTCATACGGGTGCAAAATACAGCAAATATAAGTTGCTTCTTATCTTCCGTAAGAATCAAACTGAATCTTTTAGAGGCAGTTCTCCTGACTTCAGTATTTCTTTCTTTACTATACCGTCCTTTCTCCAAAAAGTCCAGTAAAAAATACACTCCTTACATCAGTGCGATCCAACCGCTCTTTTCAGTTTTTTCTGGAAATGTGAAAACAGGAATGCTATACTGTCTGAGTAATCAGGAATTCATTTTGACTGGAGAAACTATGATAAAAAAATACCAACTATTACCGCTCTTTGCCGGACTCACTGCCATATTCTGTACCGGATGCTCTTCCGCAGAAAAACAGATTTCCTATGAAAAACAGCTGCTGTATTTTGATACGATCATTCAGCTGCAGTTCTATGCGAACGAAAGTGGAGGCGAGCTGATGGAATATTGTGAGCAGCTTTGTGCAGACTATGAAAAGATCTTCAGCAGAACAGATCCGGACAGTGAACTTTACAAAATCAATCATCGAACCGCATCAAGCGTAGAAGTTTCAGATGAGATTGCCGATCTGATTGCCACAGGATTGATGTACTATGAGATCTCTGAAGGAACATTTGATATCACTGTAGCTCCTCTGTCAGATCTCTGGGATTTCAAAAGCGAAGATCCTTCTCTTCCATCGGAAACGGAGATCACCGCTGCGCTGTCCCATGTGAATGCCTCTTCCGTCTCTCTTAATGGCAATCTTCTGACATTTAGAGATGAACATACCATGCTGGATCTGGGTGCTCTGGTCAAAGGTTATGCAGCCGACCATATGAAAGAATATCTTACTGCCAACGGCGTTACCAGCGGAAATCTGAATCTGGGCGGAAATGTTCTTACGATCGGTTCCAAACCGGACAACACTCCCTGGAGAATCGGCATTCAGATGCCTTTCGATTCCAGAGGTACTCTTGCTGACGTCGTTGAAGTCTCCGATCAAACCGTAGTCTCATCCGGCATCTACGAGCGGTATTTTGAAAAAGACGGCATCGTTTATCACCATATTCTGGATCCGCATACCGGTTATCCCACCAATCAGGATGTCTGGGGGGTTACGATCATCTGCGATTCTTCTCTGACCGGTGATGCATTAAGTACCACCTGTCTCGCCCTTGGTTATGAAAGAGGACGTGAACTGATTGAGTCTCTTGAGGATACGGAAGCGATCTTTATCCTGAAAGGCGGAGAGATCAAAAAAACTTTCTAAAACACAGAAAAAGAGGAAAAATCTTATGAAAACAGCAGAGATTCCATACCGTCAGCGCCGCAACAGTCTGATTCTGATTGCTGTACTTGTCTTTCTGATTCTGGCAGGATTTGCTGTAAACAAACTGTTCTTCGGAAAAGAAGGTGCAAAAGCCATCATACAGCAAAACGGCAAAATCATTGCAGAATTACCGCTCTCCAGTGATACGACTCTGGAAACGGATGATACCTTCGGCGGAACGAATACGATTACTGTAAAAGACGGAATCGTCATGGTTACGGAAGCGAATTGTCCGGACCTTGTCTGCGTCCACACCGGTGCCATCTCCCATACCGGTGAAGTAATTGCCTGCCTGCCTCATGAATTGATCATTACCATCCGGGAACCGGACGCAGAATCTTTGGATTCCACGACCTGGTAATTCTTCTGCTGTTTCTTACCTTTTCCTGTTATTCCATGGGAAGCCTTCTAAGAATCAGAGAGCCCAGTATCCCGATCAGCGCCCCTGCCATGGTTCCTGCCAGAAGCAGGACCGGAAAATAAGTATAGACTGCAGCATTTTCCAGAACCAGAGCCGCAACGGTAAGCTGTCCCAGATTATGAGTCACGCCGCCTGCTATACTGACACCTGTTTTGGATAAAAGACCTTTGCTCTTACAGAACCACATGACAGCAAAGCTTAAGAGTCCGCCCGCCAGGCTGAAAAGAAAAGCAGACAGATTTCCAAAAGTAAAAGCAACCAGCGTGATCCTCACAACCGAAACAGAAAATGCTGCACCGGCCCCACACAGATACAGACATACAAAGACAACCAGGTTGGCAAGACCCGGTTTGACGCCCGGTACTCCCAGGTTGATCGGTATGAGCGTTTCCACGAAACTCAATATCATCGCCAGTGCAACCAGTATCCCATATATGGCTGTTCTGGATGCCGGTGTTCTTTTCAGGTCTTTCACACAATCACATCCTATCGAAAAAACGGTGCATATCTGATTCGGATATGCACCGTTTTCCTCACATTGTTTCAAATATCTTACAGAGTTCTCATTGCAGCTTCCACTACATGTCCAACCAGAACAGATGTGGTTACACTTCCCACACCACCCGGTACCGGAGTAATGGCATCTACGACGGGCTCTACTGCTGCGTAATCCACATCTCCGCAAAGTTTGCCTTCTGCATTGACATTGATACCTACATCGATCACCGTCTGTCCTTCTCTTACATACTCTGCACCAACGACTCCTGCACGGCCTGCAGCAACAATAAGGATATCAGCTTCTTTTGCCACTGACGGCATATCCACGGTCTTTGTATGGCAGATGGTAACGGTTGCGTTTTTCTTCACAAGCATCATGGCAGCCGGTTTTCCAACTACAAGGCTTCTTCCGATTACAACTGCTTTCTTGCCGGTGCAGTCGATTCCGTAATGATCCAGGATCTCCATGCATGCCTGCGGTGTACAGGGCGGGAAACCGATCTTTTTACCGGTAAACACACCTGACATGGACAGATCTGTCATACAGTCCACATCTTTTTCTGCTGCCAGTGCATTCTCGATCACTGCCTGATCCAGATGCTTCGGCAGCGGACGGAATAACAGTACGCCATGGATCTTATCATCTTTGTTTACTTTATCGATGGTTGCCAGAACTTCTTCCTGAGAAGCATCTTCCGGAAGTAAAATTTTCTCGCATGCGACACCGAGAGTCTCACATCTCTTTGTAGCACCTTTTTCATAAGAAATATCACTTGGGTTTTCTCCCACACGGATAATACAGAGTGTCGGATTCACACCTTTCTCCTGGCAAGCAGCAACATTTGCTTTGATTCTCTCATTCAGAGCTGCTGTTACTTCTTTGCCTAATAACTGTTTTGCCATCGTTATCTCCTCCTATTTCAATCTTCCAAGTACACTGTCAAAGATCTGATCTGCTTTTACCGTATACTCTGCCAGCATGGCATCGCACTTTGCATTCAGTTCTGCTGCCAGTTCTTTATCTGCCATTGATTTTGTATTGATATATACATTCAGGCTGGCTCCTTTTAAAGCAGCTTTGCAGAATGCAACACCTACACCAGCATCACTGATAGCAAGAGTGGAACCCTTAGCAGCAAATTCAGCAATGATATCGATCGCTTCGCAGCATTTTTCCATGATCTCCATGGGAACAGAGCAGGCATCCTTCAGCACGATCGCCATTACACGTGCTTTCTCTGCTTTTTCCTCTTCTGTCTCTCTTGGCATGCCGTATGCTTTGGAAAGCGGCTCAAATACTTCTGCATCTCTCTCAATAAGACGAAGAAAATCTTTCTGAAGCTGATCACATTTTGCTTTCAGCTCATACATTTCTTCCTCAAACTCAGCGTACTTCTTTTTGCCTACTGTAAGGCTTCCCACCATATTGCCCAGAGCTGTACCGACTGCACCTACCAGAGCAGATGCACCGCCGCCGCCCGGAACCGGAGCCTTGGAAGCCAGAACTTCAACAAATTCATTACAGGGAACAGTTGAAAATCCCATTTCTCTTTACCTCCATAAATCATCTATACAGATTATTCTAAACCAAAGGTTTAGAATAATCCCGTAATTTTTCCTGTTTCATCTACATCGATCTTCTCAGCAGCCGGAACCTTCGGCAGACCCGGCATGGTCATGATCTCACCTGTCAGAGCTACGATAAAGCCTGCTCCTGCCGAGATCTTCAGGTTACGCACGGTTACCTCAAAGCCTGTCGGTGCTCCCAGCTTTGTCTGATCATCTGTCAGGCTGTACTGGGTCTTTGCCATACAGATCGGGCACTTGTCATATCCGAGAGCAGTCAGCTCTTTTGCCTGCTTCTGTGCATTGGCTGTCAGCACTACCTTGCTTCCTCCGTAAATCTTTGTTACGATCGCATTCAGCTTATCTTCGATGCTTCCGTCCAGATCATATGCAAAGGTGAAGTCATTGGGCTGTTCGCACAGTCTTACTACTTCCTCAGCCAGCTTCTTACCGCCTTCGCCGCCTTTTG
>JAEDFS010000114.1 GCA_016297895.1 Marvinbryantia sp. | reverse complement strand
TTCCTTCGGAAGCTCTTTTATAAACTCCATGACACAGTCCCTAAGCTTCATTGCATTTTCGGATACCTTTTCATTCTTTCGCATCCCCATTCCCAGCTCCCGGATCGTTTTGGGAGCAACCGGCATGCAAAGCACATCATCTGTCCTTCCGCGGATCATCAGCTCAGTCATCATGGAAACACCCAGTCCTTTGCTTACCATTCGAATCACCGTTTCATCATCTACATAAGCAGCTTTTTCTATGATATGAATACCTGCCTGTGCCAATGCGGCATGTACCTCTATGTCAAACCTTCCGTAAGGCATCAGGAAATCTCTTCCCTCCAGTTCTTCCAGTGGAAACTCTCTGCGCCCCTGTATCGGATAATCTTTGGGAAGGATCGCATACATTCGCTCATTGTACAACGGGATCCAGTCACACTTTCCGTATTTCTGCCTGCTGGCAAAAATAACATCCGTTTTCTGTTCCTGCAGAAGCTCAAATGGTTCCAGCGCATTATCCACCATGCGAAGATCTACATCCACATTTGGACAGATTCTTCGAAAGCGATACATGATCTCCGGCATCCAGTGCATTGCGATACTGGCATATGCCGCTATCCGTATGGTCTCTGTCTGTTTCTCCATAATGGACTGGATCTTATTTTCCAGACTTGTATTTGCCTGAAGAAATTCACGTATGGCGGGCATCAGTTCTTTCCCATACTCCGTAAGAGATATTCCATTATGATTCCTTTTGATCAATGGTATCCCGATCTCCCGCTCCAGACTGTTCACAAGATGCGTCAGTCCCGACTGCGTGTAGCCCACAACCTCTGATGCTTTGGAAAAACTTCCGAGATCTACTGCTGTCATCAGGATTTCCAGTTTTTTTGCATCCATTCCATTCTCCTTCCTTCAGATATTAGATTTTGTCATATTTCTATTATAAGCATGCGTTTCCCAAACCTGAAGCAGAATACTACAATGACATTACATATCGTAAAAGAAAGGATCTCTATAATGTCAAACAAACGTCTCACATTCAAGCAACGGATTCTGGTTTCCGGCACACTGTTCGGCATGTTTTTCGGTGCTGGAAATCTGATTTTTCCGGTTCATCTCGGTCAGCTGGCCGGCCGGAATCTGATTCCTGCCACGATCGGCTTTATCATTACCGCCGTCGGTATTCCTATCCTGGGGGTTGCCGCAATCGGAAATACCCATTCCGACGGTCTGCAGTCCCTGGCGGCCAAAGTCGGCAAAAAATACAGCTATTTCTTTACCTGCCTGCTCTATCTGACAATCGGCCCCTTTTTTGCCATTCCAAGATGTGCAACTACCTCATTTATCACCGGTATCGCTCCGCTGGTCGGTGACAGGCTCTCAGAACCGCTGACACTTTTTCTTTTCTCTTTCCTGTTTTTTGCTCTGGTTCTGTTTTTTTCACTGCGCCCCGGGAGTATTACGTTATGGATCGGAAAGATCATCAATCCGGTGTTTTTGCTGTTTCTCTCCGTTTTGATCCTTTCTGCGCTTCTTCATCCCGGCACCGCCGTTTCCAGTGCGGAACCTGCCGGCGCTTATCAGAATGGAGCTTTCTTTTCTGCACTGGCGGATGGCTATTCAACCATGGATGCCATCGCCGGACTGGCATTCGGCATTATTGTGATCGATGTGATCCGTCAGATGGGGGTAAAAGAGGATACTGTCGTCGCAAAGGATGTGATGCGTTCCGGTATCCTGACCGGGCTTCTCATGGCTCTGATCTATGTCCTTACTATTCTGATGGGCGCACAGTCCCGCAGCCTGTTTGAGATTTCCGAAAATGGTGGTATCGCACTCGCCCAGATTTCCGGTCACTATCTTGGTACTGCCGGAAGCCTGTTCCTTGCCGTCACGATTACTTTTGCCTGCCTGAAGACCTCAATCGGTCTTGTTGCCAGCTGCTCCGAGACTTTCGTTCGAATGTTTCCGAAGAAGCTTTCCTATAAAACCTGGGCAATTATTTTTACTGTTTTTTCTTTCTGCATCTCCAACATGGGACTTTCTTCCATTATCAATTATTCCATTCCTGTGCTGATGCTGATTTATCCTCCTGCCATCACTCTGATCCTGCTTGCGCTGTGCGGGAAACTGTTTGACCACGACCGAAACGTTTATCTTTGCGTCACTGCTTTTTCATGGGCTGCGTCTGTTTTTGATTTTATGAAAACTCTTCCAGCAGACGTACAGACATCTCTGCACCTTGATCAGGCGGTGGATGCAGCCCGCAAAGTCCTTCCCTTCTTCGATCTCAATCTGGGATGGGTTCTTCCTGCTGCAATCGGACTGGCAATGGGACTTCTGATTTGCCGTGCAAAAAAAGAACGGCAGATTACCCCTTTATAAACACATAGTTCTTTTCATCCGACAGATCCTCGCGATATGTATATCCCAGCCTGTCAAACCCTTTTATTTTCCCGGGATCTTCCATCTTATTTTCTGCCATGAACCTGACCATTTCTCCCCTGGCCATCTTGGCATAAACGCCCTTCTGTACAATCTTCTCCCCTGCGATTTCTCCAAAGATGCAGGTAATATAAGTATCTTCCGGTGTCAGGTATTTCTCAATGCACCTGGAATACTCTTTTGATGCCAGATTGATAATGATACGGCTGTCATCCAGAACTTCCCGGTACAGATTCTCTCCCCAGTAATCATACAAATCTTTTGTTCCGGCGATCTTTGCCCTGGTCTGCATCTCCAGCCGGTACGGGGTCACCCCATCCATGGGTTTTACCACACCGTAAAATGCAGACAGGATCCGAAGATGTTCCTGTACATAATCAAACTGGCCAAACTCAAATACAGACGGAGCCATATACTGGTAGGCAATTCCTTCGTAGGAAAGGATCGCCGGAGTCAGCCGGTGATATAGATCCATGTTTCGGAATCTCTCATAATTCTGTTCCGCAATCCTGTCATTGCATGCCCAGAGTTTTCTGGCTTCCTCATAAGATAATCC
>JAEDFS010000002.1 GCA_016297895.1 Marvinbryantia sp. | reverse complement strand
GTCTCACTTAACAGATACAGCGGTAATGCAAATCTTAAAATTGCATTACCAAACAGAGATATAATCTGCCCCACTACTACCATTACAAAATTTCGATTTTTCATGTTTTCCTCCTTTAATTTCATACATACCGTCGGTATGTATAGGTGATATTTTTTGGTCAGATTGCTCTGACCAAAATCATTTTTTTCATCTGTCCGCCGGAGGCTCAACTTTCAGCGGGGGACTCCCCAGCTGAAAGTTGAACATTACGGCATTCTCTCATAAGCTGTACCATGTCTTCATGAATCAAATTGATTCCATATGGCTTAAACATATCATTAATCAACTGAATACGCCTTACCATCTGTTCATCTGACATTTGGTAAATGATCGGATTGACCCATACATCCGTCAAAAACATAAGAAGATCCGCAATCTCTTCCGGACATTCCGTATGAATCGAACCATCTTCCGCCCCCTGTCTGATAACCGGAACGATATAATCCGGCACAACTTCGGTTGCAACCATTTTCAGATAATATACAAGCAGTTTCGGATTCTCCATCAAATTGGGCGTTACCGTAAACAATTCTTTCTGTTTCGGATTTGTCAAAGATTTTGCAAACATCTTCTCAATCTTTTCTTTCCCGTTCAGAGAAGGGTCATCTCTGATTTCCCTCATCATGGCGCTGTTCTCTTTGCTCATGCGTTCTACGACTGCAATCAGTATCTCTTCCTTGGAGCGAAAATGATAATAGATCGCACCCTTTGTCAGACCTCCCAGCCCATCGATAATATCCTGAAGAGAAGTCTGTTCATATCCTTTTTCAAAAAACAATCTCGTGGAAACATCCAAAATTAATTGATATGTCTCCTCCGGATATTTATTTCTCGCCATATCAATACCCATTTCATAATCGAATTCTTCAAACATACCATTGGTATGTTCAGGATAGCACATATACATGGGTCTGTCAACGATTCATTTCAAGTACACCACCTTTCAATACCCAAGCCACTTCACGAATGCTCTTCCTGATTTCCGGAAAATGATGAAGGGCATATCTTGTAACAACTAAATCAAAGGAGTTATCCTCAAAAGGAAAAGTACTACCATCATACGAAATCAAATACCCCGCTGCAAGCAACGGGGTATCAAGCTTGTAGCGCTGCAGAGCAGCGGGGTATTTGACCCTCGCGGCAGTCGCCAAATATCCGCACAAGTGCGGCTACTTGGCTCGTTGCTCGCGGGAATAAATTCCACATTTTTTATATTCGTTTTATTTCAAAGCATCTCCTTCATTCGGTGAAATCACAAAGGTAACCTTTCTTACCTTCCTTCCCTCAGTCGCTTTGTTTTGCATATATCTCTGAATCAATTCGCCGTAGGACTTGATAAACTCCATCATTTCATCATCACTCATCATAAGCGAAGCCGACCCAACAGTAAGAAGATCTCTTTGTGGATCCGGATTCTCTCCGTTGAAATAACGGTAAAACTCTCCCTGCAGTCCCATCAGTGCCGACTGGATCAGTCTGTTGTATTCTTCATTTGTATCGCCATAAGGCCTCTGCGTTGCAATGGCATAAGTCTTTTCCATGGAACCACGTTTGAATTCTTCCTTTACCACTGTTATGATTTCCGCATCCAGAAGCACTTTTATATGACGATAAAGACTGGCTCTCGGAATATCCGGCAACTCCTCCCCTATTTCGGCAGATGTTGCCTCCTTTTTCATCATGATGACCTGTATGATGCGCTGACGCGTGGCATTCATGCAGGCTTCCATATAATCTTTTTTCATATCTGTTCTCCACTGTTTTCATTCCGCCTTCGAGCGGTGGATCTGTCAAATGAATTATAACACACAAATCAGTATTGTTTTAGATATGAAATGAATTCCGAAATGTCCTAACATTGCGTACTGGATGCCATACTTACGAAACCATCTTCCAAAGAACAGGGCAAATGCACCATTCAGGAGAAAACAGCGAAACAGAATCAATCCGGTGATTCTTCCAAAAAACATCTGTGTTGCTGGGAGATGCCCTGCTGAAAAAACAAGTGCCGCAATTACATTGGCTGTAATAAAAATCCAGTCCGGAATTTCTTCCTTACCTTTTTTTCTTGCAAATATCATCACCAGAATCAGTGCAATGAGTCCCATAAAAAACCAGCGCAGCAATATCTCCTCAATCACTGCTCCATAAGTCAAAGAACTGATAAAGTATGCCACGCTGATTCCCTTTTCATAATCCACTGCCACTTCCGGAATCAGACGCCCCATCACAAAATAATCCGCAGTAAACATAAGCCCAAGAGTAACGATGACAGGACATACCTTTGCAAGAACTGTCTTCTCAAATCGGAAAGCCTTTATCAGACCCAGACGTTCCACAATGAAGTAACCGATAACCCATCCAAACAGAGAATAGATCAGAGTCTGAATCAGAGTCACTGCGATCAATGCCTGATAACTTCCCAATTGCGCAATGGCCGATTCAATGATCTCCGGAGTCGAATGTTCAAAAGTGTACATTCCTACAGTAATACCACCAATGACTGCAAACGGCAGAATTACCAGATATGTTTGCAGTGCCCTTTTTAATGTTGACCTTATGTATTGTTTCATGATCGTTACCTCCTGCTCAAACATGATCGTTTTGTCCAATCTCAAAAATGAGATTGGTTATGCAATTATACTAATCTCATTTTTGAGACTTGTCAAGAGGATTATCATATTTCTGCAGCACATTGTGCTTCACTGTTTCTCCACATATTTCATCGGTGTAAATCTGATACCGTTCTCTGTCTGTTCCTGATCCACCTCTTCAAATCCAAGGCTTGTCATAATCTCTCCTCATGGTATTGAATAGAAACTGTTCCGTTTTCAGAAGTCCAGGAAATGGTCTCAGCTCCCTCTCCTTCGTCCAAAAGGCCTGTTCCGTCCGCATTGATCGTAATCTGCATGATCATTCCAAAATCAGACAGATTCATCTCCATTCCTTCGGCAACCATTTTTACTCCGTTCCATGTGCCCAGAATTTCTCCTTCCGAAGCACCTGCTGCCTGTCCTGTCTCTGCCGCAGGAATTTCTTTCAGACTGATGCATTCTCTGAACGCCGTACCGTATATTTCTTTTGCACGGATCACAAAGGATTCCATACCACAGCCTCTGAAAGCATCTTCTTCACGCCGTTTACAAAGATCACATCCTTCAGTGAACGGCAGGTCATGAAGGTTCCCCTTCCGACAGTATCCAGAGGTCCATAGCACACAACGGTCTCCAGCTGCTGGCAGTATTCGAATGCAGATATTTACACATGATCCTGTCTTTTGTACTTTTTTAAAAAATTCGTTGACCTGCTTCCAATTCGGTAGTATGATAAGCAAAACGAAGGCGTTTTGCAGATATTGCAAAGCGTCTTTTTTATATCCAAAGGAATTTGCTTCGCATTTTCCTCTGGCGCAAAAAGATGATACCCCCGAAAATCATCAAAGACAGGAGGAGTACTATGGAAGAAATGGATCTTTACAGACATACCGATACGATAAACGAACTTCTCGCCCGATACGGGGTCAAATTCGGTATTTACAAAAACAATGAATTTCGGGAGCAGCTGTTTCCCTTTGATGCCATTCCACGTATCATTACCGCTTCTGAATTTGAATATCTGGAAAAAGGCCTGAAGCAGCGTGTCATGGCACTCAATGCCTTTATCAAAGATATTTATGGAGACAAGCTGATCCTGCGGGATAAGGTGGTGCCGGAAGAGTTTATTTTCGCTTCCAGCGGTTATCTCGCCCAGTGTGAAGGAATTCTGCCGCCGAAAGGTGTCTACACACATATTTCAGGAATTGACCTGGTTCAGGGAAAAGACAGGCAGTGGTACATTCTGGAGGACAATCTGCGTGTTCCCTCCGGAGCTTCCTATCCGATGATCGCCAGAAATCTGTGCCGTCGTTCCAGTCCCCTGACTTTCCAGCAAAATCATATTGAAGACAACCGCAACTATGCAGAACTGCTGCGCCGGACCATGGATCATGTCAACACCGGCGGGCATACGGTGATCCTGACTCCCGGCCGGTACAATGCCGCTTATTTTGAACACTCCTATCTGGCGGAAATGACCGGTGCCCATCTGGTGACAGGCAGTCAGCTTGTGGTAAAGAATGATCACCTGTATTTCATTGACTACAGCGGCAAGCTGGAACCGGTAGGTGCCGTGTACCGCAGGATCTCCGATGAATATCTGGATCCCATGACATTCAACAGGGAATCTGTGATCGGCATTCCTCATATTTATGATATTTACCGGAAGGGAAATGTGGCCCTTCTCAATGCACCTGGAAACGGTGTGGCAGATGACAAGGGTATCTACTATTTTGTTCCGAAAATGATTCGCTATTATCTGGACGAAGATCCGATTCTTCAAAATGCTCCCACATACCTTCCTTATTATAAAGAAGATATGTCCTATGTACTGGAGCACTTTGACCATCTGGTATTGAAGGATGTGGCAGAGGCAGGCGGTTACGGCGTTGTATTTGGCAGTAAAATGACTGCCGAAGAGAAGGAACATTTCCTTTGCCTTCTGAAAAAAGAGCCCCGCCGTTTTATCGCACAGGAAGTCATCGACTTTCTGGATCTGGATATCATGGATGACGACAAAATGGTTCCCAGAAAAGCAGACCTTCGGGCTTTTGTTCTCCTGGGAGATGGGCCCATGGTATGGAAAAGCGGCCTGACCCGTTTTTCCCGCAATCCGGATTCTTTTATCGTCAATTCATCTCAGGGAGGAGGATTTAAAGACACATGGGTATTATCTCAATAGAAAACACAGACCGTCTTTTCTGGCTTGGCAGATACAGTGAACGAGTGTATACCACCATTCGCCTGTTCTCCGTCAGTTATGACGATATGATCGATACATATGCTAACAGTTATCAGGATTTTTGCAGCCGTCTGGATATCCCGAATATCTATCAGGGAAAAGAACATTTTATTCAGTGTTACTGCTTTGACGGCACCAACCCGGATTCCATCTATTCTAATCTGATGAGGGCCTATGACAACGGGATCACCCTCCGGGAAGAGATCGGAAGTGAATCCCTGTCCTATATCCAGCTCGCAGTTTATGAGATGAACAAGGCAAAGCTTTCCTCTGCTCCCCTCATCGAACTGCAGAGAGTACTGGATAATCTTCTTGCATTCTGGGGAATCGCAGACGATTCCATAGACAGCGAAAATGTCAGAAATATCATCAAGGTCGGAAAGCGGATCGAACGACTGGATCTGTATGCCCGTCTTCAGATGTCCCCGGAAGAACTGCACCGGGAAGTGGCGCGTCTGTCCGGCAGACTGCCCAGGACAAACCTGAAATACTCTGCCGTTCAGCTGGACAGCCTTCGCACCCTGGTGCAGCAGCCAGAGATCAATTACCGGGACATCGTGTTCTCTGCCGAGCATCTGATTGTCTGAGCCAGAGGCCGAATCCACAACTGATCTCAAGAATATACGGAGGAACCCAACATGAAAAAGCTGCATTTTATATACAGCATGACGCTTGCCTTTGACAATCCTGTCCGGCAGCATCGGTTCACCCTGAAATGTGTCCCTCTGTCCAGCGAACGTCAGCAAATTCTGGACCTGTCCACCAGTGTCTACCCGAATGAATTTTTGTCCTCGGACAGGGATTCATTCGGAAATCACTGTATATACGGTTATGCTCAGGGTCTGTATGACCACTTTTCCGTCACGGTGACCGGAACAGCCCTCACAGGGCTTTCTTCTTTTGAAACAGCCAGGCAGGTTTACCAGCTTGGCCTTTTCCGTTATCAGACGGACATGACCCGCCCTGGTCCATGTATCCGGGCTTTCCATGACCGCTTTTCCTTTTCGGAGGAAACCACTGCTCTGGACAGAGCCCTCACTTATATGAGAACGCTTTATGGTACGTTTCACTATCTGCCTCAGTCTACAGGTATCGAAACCACAGCAGAAGAAGCTCTTGTATTGGGGAACGGTGTCTGCCAGGATTATTCTCACATTCTCCTCTCCCTTTGCCGCATGGAAAAAATTCCCTGCCGGTACGTGGTGGGGATGATGACCGGAGAAGGGCAGAGTCATGCCTGGGTGGAGATCTGTCATGATGGACATTGGATTGCCCTGGATCCAACCAACAATGTTCTGCCGGATGATCAGCACATTAAGATCTCTGCCGGAAGGGACTGCAAAGACTGCACCATCAATCAGGGGCTTTTTACAGGACAGACGACTCAGACCCAGACCGTTCATGTCTCTGTCACAGAACAGCAGGATCAATCCTGATAACTGAAACCGGAGGAAACTCAACATGATACAAACTATAGCAAAAACAGGACTTCCCGTAGATGAAGTCCTGCGTATAAGGAAAAACCGTTTTATGCCGGAACAACCTTCCACCGATAAACGGATCAGCATTGTGACCGGCATCCACGGAGACGAACTGGAAGGACAGTTTGTCTGTTATGAGATCGGACGCCGTCTGACAGAACATCCGGAATATCTGAAAGGAATCGTAGATCTTTACCCTGCACTGAATCCCTTCGGCATCGACTCTGTGACCCGGGGGATTCCTGCCTTTGATCTGGATATGAACCGCATTTTTCCCGGCCGACAGGACGGAGATATGAACGAATATCTGGCGTCAGAGATCGTACGGGATCTGGAAGGCTCCAGCCTCTGCATTGATATTCATGCAAGCAATATCTACCTCACCGAGATTCCCCAGATCCGTATCAATGAACAGCATCAGGAGGAACTGCTTCCCTATGCCCTTCTTTCCAATGTGGATCTCATCTGGATTCATGGTGCCAGCACCGTTCTGGAATCCACACTGGCCTACAGTATGAACAGCCGCAATGTCCCCACACTGGTGGTAGAGATGGGTGTGGGTATGCGTATCACCAGAGACTATGGAGAACAGTTAACAGAAGGTATTTTCCGTCTCATGAAGGAACTTGGAATCTGGACTGGTCCCGCAGAGGAAGTCAGGACCCCTGTGATCTCCGGGGACTTTGAGGAAGTCACCTTTCTGAATGCTCCGGTATCCGGAATCTTTGTCAAGACACTGTCTCACGGAGCCTTTGTAAAAGAAGGGGACGAGATCGGACGGATCGTAGACCCTCTTCAGGGTACGCTTCTTTGCATGGTCACCGCTCCCACAGACGGATGGCTTTTTACCGTGCGTGAATATCCCGTTGTGGATGAAGGTTCTCTGATGGCACGGATACTGAACACCAACAATCCCAGCATCAGGAGGCACTTCTAATGGAGAGAAAAACAGTATTTGAAATCAAAGCATTGTATCGGGATGATTTTCGTGTCACCGGATTTACCTTTGGTCAGGGCGAACCTTCCATCTGTATTGTAGGAAGTATGCGCGGAAATGAAAACCAGCAGTTATTTGCCTGCTCCTGTCTTGTAAAAAAACTGACGGAGCTGGAAGAAAAGGGACGGATCAATCCCGGAAAACAGATTCTTGTAATTCCCTGTGCCAATCCTTACTCCATGAATATCAAAAAGCGTTTCTGGAGCATTGACAATACCGATATCAACCGGATGTTTCCCGGTTATTCTGAGGGTGAAACGACCCAGCGGATCGCAGCCGGGATTTTTGAAGCAGTAAAGTCCTATCCTTTCGGTATTCAGTTTGCTTCTTTTTATATGCCGGGCGCTTTTGTTCCCCATGTCCGTATGATGAAGACCGGGTTTGAAGATGTGGAACTGGCAAAGCAATTTGGTCTTCCCTATGTGGTTCGGCACACACCCCGCCCCTTTGATACCACCACGCTGAATTATAACTGGCAGATCTGGGAGACCCAGGCGTTTTCTGTTTACACCACCAATACAGCCCGCATAGACCGCAGCAGTGCCCGTCAGTCTGTGGAAGCGATCCTGAATTTCATGTCCAAGCAGGGAATCATCCGCTATCACGGAAACAACGGTTATGTGTCCAGGGTCATTGAAAGCGAAGATTTTGTTTCCGTTCGAACTGCCGATGCCGGTTTTTTTGAATCTGCCGTCATGCCCGGTGAAGAAGTGGAAGCAGGACAGCTTCTGGCCCGGATCCGTGATCCCTACCTGGGAACGATCCGAAACTCCCTGTATGCACCCTTGCACGGAACCATCGCATTTGTCCACGATGAAGCCATGAGTTATGAAAATACGGCTGTTCTGAAACTGATTCGTGAAGAAGACCTTGAATCCTGAAAAGCAAAACTCCCGGTCAGAACGCTTTCCCTTCCATATATATAAAACCCGCAGCATTGGGAAAATTTCCTTCACTGCGGGTTCTTTTTATCTCTCGTATTATTTGCCTGCGTTTTCCTGTACATAAGCAGCCAGAGCCTGATCCAGGTTCTTGATGTGATCGAACAGCCAGTCAACCACATTTTTATTGACTGCAGCTACAAAAGCCTCTGACGGTCCCTCTTCCTCGATCAGCATCTCGTGAAGCTCTTCCACTGCTTTCTTAAATGCCTCATGCTGTGCCTTGTGTCCTTCCATTGCCGGATAAGCTACTTTTTCCTGAAGCTTCTCTTCTTCTCCGAAATGGAACTCTGTATACTCTGCCAGATAATCCAGCATCTTGATGGCTTCGATCTTTCCGCCGCCCTGTTCACAGCAGTCTACCAGTTTGCCGATCTTACCAATCAGTTCCTTATGCTGTTCATCGATCATCTCATTTCCTGTTACCAGGCTTTCGTCAAATACTACTTTCATGTTCTTGTCCTCCTGCTTTCTATGATATATCTTTTTTAATTCCTTTTATCTTTTTCTATCTTATCTCAATTTCCCTGTTTTATCAATGAAAAAATCATGAAACACGGAAACTTTATGAAATGTGGTACCCGGGTTTCTTTTAAGAATTCTTCTGGCATTTTTATATCTCTTTTCAGACGCCTGTTTCAGCAGTTCTCTTCTCTGTTCCAGCTCTGTTTTCAGCAGAAGCAGTTTTTCCCGTTCTTCCATTTTTCGGTTCCGGATGCTGTCATGCAGTTTCTGGGATTTTTCCTCCAGGTTTTCCACTACCACAGCCAGGCTTCGCTGCAGAAGCTGAAGTTCCTTTTCCTTCTCGGCCAGAATGATGGCTTTGAGATCGAATGCCTCTCTTACAGAAGTTACGGTATCCACGCAGAAAGCCGCCAGCAGAATGCTATCCAGAAGGATCAGCGCCCACTCCGGCATCTTCTGTACCAGTCCCTCTATCGGGTGATGGATATACCTGATCAGACCAACAGAAAAAAATCCCCAGGCAATGGAACTGGAAAGACAGATATATCCATGAAGATTACATTTCTGATTGGAATAGTCCCAGTACTTCACATGAAAGATCCTCTCCATCACAGCACCTGTGACATACTCCAGAATCGTAGCACCGATCATCCCTGCAAAATAGACCGCCAGAAGATTTTCTTTCACAGGCAGCGTGATAAAAAGCACGGCAATGGCTCCGCTTCCATAAATCGGAAGCCAGGCTCCGTGAAGAAATCCTCTGTTCACCCATTTCTTTTTTTTGGCAGACACATAGCAGCTTTCCCATACCCAGCCCAGAAAACAGTAAATAAAAAAGAACATCATCCATTGCTGTAAACTGTATTCGTACATGTTCCGATTCTTTCTCCTTCTTATGTAAAAGACCAGGATACCTGTCATATCCCGGTCTTACTCTGTCCTGATCTATTCATTCTCCTTAGTGAGTTGTCAGATACTTCTCTATCTCCTGTACAGCCACTTCCTCATCTGCTCCGGAAGCCTCTACCAGGATCTCTTCTCCTGATTCCAGGCCTAATGTCATCATTCCCATGATGCTCTTTGCGTTTACCCTTTTTCCTTCCACTTCCACATGGATCTGACTTTCATACTGGCTTGCAACTTGTACCAGAAGTGCAACAGGCCTTGCCTCCAATCCGCTGGGAATCTGGATCTTAATGGGTTTTCTCATCATAATGCTTCTCCTCCTTATTACCTTTTAGCTCCTCTGCGATCTCACTGAGCTTTCTGAGCCGGTGATTCACACCCGATTTTCCAACCTGCGGAGCTAACAGCATACCCAATTCCTTCAATGTTGCATCAGGATTTGCCAGCCTGACCTCTGCCATCTGTGCCAATCCTTCTGACAACTCGCCAAAACCTATGCTGTCCCGGATATACTTAATATCCTCAATTTGTTTTACAGCCGCATTCACCGTCTTGTGAATATTGGCAGCTTCGCAGTTCACCTTACGGTTCACTGCATTTCTCATATCCTTCAGTATCCGGATATTCTCCAGTTCCATCAGTGAGGTATGTGCTTCCATGATATTCAGCACATCCACGATTCCATCTCCTTCTTTCAGATACACCACAAAATATTTCTTTCTCGGAACGATCCTTGCATCCAGCCCGAATGCTCCAAGGAGGGACCGGATCTGTTCTGCCTTATGTTCTGTTGTGCATGCAAATTCAAGATGATAGAATTTCTGCGGATCACTTACGGAACCCGCCACCAGAAAAGCGCCTCGAAGAAACGCTCTCTTGCAGCATGTCTGCTGGAGGATCAGGCTGTCTGAAAGATCAAAACTGCTGATCACATCCATATACGAGCTTCCCTCTCCTGACAACAGCCTGGAAGCCTGCAGGATCCGAACCGTATCTTCATGATTCTTCACACAGACCACATATATTCTGGTCTTTTTGCTTCCTTTGCTCTGCCGGATAGAGATTCCAACCTCTATATTAAATGTTTTTCGCAATAATGTAAAGTACTTTCTTGCAACAGACAGATTTTCTGTCTGGATCTTCAGGCTGAATCTGTCGCACTGAGACACAGACACGCCTCCGCACATACTGATAATAGCGGCAATTTCCGCAATCCTGCAGTGCCTGGCAGCCGGCATCTGTCTGGAAAGTTCTTCTTTGATATTACCGGAAAAAGACATGGCTCCTCCTGTTCTTATTTCAAGATATCCCTGTGCTCGATCGTTACCCGGTATTCTTCTTCCCGGCTCAGGACTTCATACAGCTTATTGGCAAGCGTCACCGAACGATGTTTGCCTCCGGTGCAGCCAATTGCGATCACCAGCTGGTTTTTTCCCTCTTTCACATAATTGGGAATCAGAAAACTGATCATATCACTGAGCTTGTTCATAAATTCTACGGACTGATCACTGGCCATGACATAATCCTGTACTTCCTTATCATTTCCGGTCTTGGATCTGAGCTGCTCCACATAGTACGGATTTGGAAGAAACCGCACATCAAACACCAGGTCCGCATCGCTTGGAATGCCATGCTTGAATCCAAAGGACAATACGTTGATCACCATATTCTTAAATGTGCCGTTCTGCACAAAGATCCGGTTCAGCTCCGGAATCAGTTCCCGGACAAGCAGCTTACTGGTATCAATGATATAATTCGCATTGCGTTTCAGATACTCCAGCTGGCGTCGTTCCTCTCTGATGCCGTCCTCGATCCTGCGGTCTCCTGTCATTGGATGCACTCTTCGTGTCTCCTTATACCGTTTGATCAGCGTAGCATCCGATGAATCCATGAACAGGATCTCATGGTGATAACCGACGGCCTCCATTTTTTCCAGAAGGCCGCCGATTTCCTTCAATCCCCGGCCATTACGAATGTCAATTCCCAGTGCAACCCTGGAGATCTCACTTCCTTCGCCGTTTACCAGCTCCGCAAATTTCAGAAGCAAAGAAATAGGCAGATTATCTACGCAATAATATCCCATATCCTCCAGAACTTTTAATACCGTCGCTTTTCCCGCTCCCGACATTCCGGTTACAATTACAAGTCTCATTCTCCCAACCTCTTTACTTCCGGTTCCAGCCGCACTCCGAATTTTTCCATCACCTGACGGCTTACTTCCTTCATCAGTGTATCCACATCCTCTGCTGTCGCATTTCCCTTATTGATCACAAAACCGCAGTGTTTTTCTGACACCTGCGCACCGCCCACGGAAAATCCCCTAAGCCCGGCATCCATGATCAGTTTTCCTGCAAAATATCCTTCCGGACGTTTAAAGGTACTTCCTGCGCTGGGATATTCCAGCGGCTGTTTGGATACCCTTAACTCTTTCAGTTCTTCCATCCGTGCGCGTATCGCAAAATCTTCCCCTTTTTGAAGACGAAGCTTTGCCTCCAGCACAACATACTGCTTTTGGGCGATCACACTGGTACGATATCCCAGTTTCAGTTCTTCTTTGGGAAGCACCATAATATCCTGATTTTCATCCAGTACCGTCACTTCCTCCAGAACATCCTTCATCTCTTTGCCATAAGCCCCGGCATTCATGACCACCGCTCCGCCCATGGTTCCCGGAATCCCCGCTGCAAATTCAAAACCGGTCAGTTCTGATTCCAGAGCCCGCTTTGCGATCACAGAATTCTGCGCCCCTGCCTGGGCACGGATGCAGGTATCCTCCACTGCGATCTCATTAAAATTCTTAAACAACTGTATGATCACACCTCTGTACCCTCTGTCAGATACCAGCAGATTACTGCCGTTTCCAAGAATATACCACGGGACCTGTTCTTCCCTGCACATCCGGATCACTTCCGAAACTTCCCGGCATGTATGAGGAGTCACAAAATAATCTGCCGGCCCGCCGATTCGAAAAGTTGTATGTTTCTTCATGGATTCATTCTCCCATACACTTTCTCTGCCGACGATCTCAAACAACTTCTCGTATATCTCTAAATTCACAAAATACCCCTTTCACAGCCTGCCGCTGTCCGTTTTCATTCCAGAATTCCGCTTTTTCGAATACTCTCCACAGCTTCCAGCAGTTCCTCTTCCGGCAGGACAAGCGCAAAGCGCACATAGCCTTCTCCAAGAGATCCAAAACTGCTTCCCGGCACACAGATGACTCCTGATTTTTCCATCAATTTCAGACAGAATTCATTGGAGTCCGTATACCCGGTCGGAAGCGGTGCCCACACAAACATGGTACCTGCACTGTCTTTCACCGGCCAGCCAATGCTGCGAAGACCGCCGCACAGTGCACGACTTCTCTTTTCATAATTCCGGCACTGCTCCTCCACCCCTTCAAATGGGCCTGTCAATGCTGCGACGGCTCCATACTGAACCGGAAGAAACACGCCGTAATCGATCTGGGTCCTCACTGCCCGGAATTTTTCGATCACCTGTCGGTTGCCCAGGCAGAATGACATCCTTGCTCCTGTATAGTTAAAGGATTTGGAGAGGGAATAAAATTCTACTCCTACTTCCTTTGCCCCTTCATACTGCAGAAAAGAACCGCCTTTTTTCTCTCCGAAGATAATATCAGAATACGCATTATCATGTAAAATGACAATCTCATATTTCCTGGCAAAGTCAATCAATTCCCGATAAAACGCATCATCAGCCACCGCACAGACCGGATTAGCCGGATAATTGACTACCATGAATTTTGCAGCCCGAGCCGTCTCTTCCGGGATCTCATCCAGCTTCGGCAGAAATCCGTTCTCCTCATACAGGGGATATTCCACGGTTCTGGCATCACAGAGAGCCGGTCCGATCTTAAAGATCGGATATCCCGGATTTGGAACCAGCACTACATCTCCCGGATTGCAGAGTGCCCATGCAAAATGGGCCATTCCCTCCTGGGAACCATTGACGGACATGATTTCATCCGCAGAGAGTTCCACACCGAACCTTCTCTGATAGAATCCCTGCATGGCCTCCACCAGCGGCGGGATATCTACTAACGCATACTTATAATTATCCGGATTCTTCGCTGCTTCCTCCACAGCTTTCATAATATGCTCCGGTGTCTTAAAATCCGGAGTTCCCACTGATAAATTATAGATCTTTTTTCCCTGTTTTAACAGTTCCTCTTTTCTCTCGTTGAGTACCGCAAAAATACCGGCCTCAAACATATTTGCTTTATCTGAAAATGTAATCTTCATCTTTTCCTCCCTCGATGTCTTCTCTTTGTCGTTTCTTTTCTGCGCTTTTCCCGATTCGTTTTTCTGCCAGGCAGCTAAGCAGGAACAAAGCCATGGAGACCAGCGTCAGAATACTTCCCAGCCAGAGTCCCTCCGGCGTAAAGGTCATCTCGATCTCATGTTCTCCTTCTCCCAGGTCAATTCCCGTAAGTGCCGTTCCTACCGGATAAGTCTCTGTCTTTATGCCATCCACCAGTACACTCCAGCCTTTATCATAGGGAACTGTCAGAAGCAGGGTTCCCGCCTGATCCACATGGATCTTTCCTGTGACACGGTTTCCCTCTTCTGTCACTTCTTCCATCTGATTGGCTGCCAGCTTTTCATATACCTGGCTGTATTCTTCATCGGTACAGGTATACACCCGGACCGGAATCGGATCTGTCTTTCCTTCTTTATAGGTAATGGTAATGTTTGCCTTACTCTCTTCAGCCTCCACATTGACCATGCCAAGATTAAACATATTCTCGGTATAGTTGTTGATCGTCTTTTCATACTGGGGCGTCTTGATCTTCACGCTTTTTACATTCTCTGTAAACTCAATATAAGTCTGCTCTCCCGGATGAAGACGGATAATGTAAGTCGGTCCCTCCTCCAGGGAATATGCTTCTCTCAGCGTATAGAAAAACGGAACTCCCGTTGCCAGTTCTGCGAATTCATCCTGGACCTGCATGGACAGTTTATCCTCTATCGTCCAGTTTTTGATATCCGAAGAAACCATAAACCCAAGAGAAAGAGCATCCTCATTTTTATAAAGAGAAAATCCTCTCTCCTCGTCCACTGCCACACGGTTCATCTGATACAAGGTTTCCCCCGTACATTTGGAGATCAGATACCGAAGTCCGAACACATCACTGAAAAGCTTTGTGATGCCGTTTAATCCGGTTTTATTCGTTCTCGCCTCCATACCGATGCTTCCGCACAGATCCACGGTTGTCTCCGGCATGGTAGAAGAAAACAGCACCACCCCTCTTGCTCCCATGAACATATTCTCATTTCGCATATGCTGACTGTCAATCTCTGCCCGGAAGAAGGTATCCTGATCGTCCTGCTGTGAGATCATGGACTGATAGGACTTCTGTTCATTCACATACAGGCTCCTGGTCACAGTGCCGTTCAGGCAGACACCGTAAATACCCGTAGCCACCATTTCCGCCGACATCGCTGTCACAAGAACTCCCCGTACGACCGACTCCTTTTTCACTGCCCCCCGAAGGATCAAAAGCAAAATTCCATAAAGAACCAGCAAAGCCAGAGTCACGATATAGACATACCATGGACGTTCTCCAACATTTTTCCACATGCAGAAGCCCGTAAATGCGATGGGAACGACCCAGCAGAACATCAGCCTCCATATCGGCTGCTTTCGGATATGGGACAACGCATCAAATCCCATTACCAGGATCAGCGCAATATAAAGGAAGGCAAATCTGTTGGGCAGACCGTTCTGCGTATGGAACCCATGCCAGATATAATTCAGCATATTAAAATTCATACTGAGAAGCAGCAGGCCCATCAGAAATATTCTGGACATTCTCTCAGAAAACCGGATCTCCCGGTCCAGCATATACAGAAAGACCAGGATCAGAATGATCACACCACAGTATATATTGACCCCAGACTGATCATCATAAATATTGATGGGTTCCACCAGTGCAAAATGCCCTGTCCACTGAGTGATCCCATCCGTGTAAAATTTGATCTTGCTCGGGAAACTTCCATTGGCAGATTCTGTAATTCCAAGCGCCAGATATGCAGGAACCAGCACCAGTGCTGCCATTCCTCCGGAAAGCAGAGCATACCAGGCAAAACAGCACCCGGACTTAAAAATTTCCTTCCACTGCATTTTTCCGCTTCCGATCCACAGGACCATAAAATACAGACAGGAAAACAGGCAGAGCATAAACCCGATATAATAATTGCAGTACAGACCGTAAAACAGGGACAGGGCAAACATTTTCCCGCCCTTTCCATCCACGATCTTTTCAATGCCTTTCATAACGGCCGGAAGGATCACGATACTGTCCAGCCACATCAGATTGAAATAGTATCCGATCATAAAAGCGCTGAGTGCATACATACAGGCAAACGGGATCGGTGTATAATCTTTTCCTTCATTTCTGTCTGCCAGATACCAGGCAAAAATGCCTCCCGCCAGACTGATCTTCAGTAAGATCAGATAAGCCATAAAATCCATGACATGTTCCATGGAGACAGCGGTCATCAGGAAATTAAACGGACTCGCCAGGTAATAAGCAAATGTCGCCCACAGATTATACCCCAGGCCTCCTCCGAAGGAATACAGCATGGATTCACTGTTCACCAGTTTCTCATGAAAATCCGTAAAAAACGGCAGATACTGATGGAGAGAATCGATGATCAGAACTCCTTTATCTCCAAAAGGATACACGCCGCAGGCAATATAGGCCGCCAGCATCGTCAACGCAGGAATCAGCATGGAGATCCACACGCAGCGTTTTTTCACCTGCCGGATCTTTCTTTCCCGGTGGCTCATCAGTTCATCCTGCGTTTTATCACGGAACACAAAGATCTTACTGAAAATAAAATTCAATATCATGATCACAACCTGAAGGATCAGCTTCGCAATCATATCTTCTATTCCCCATACGCTGTTAAACAAAACCACGCCGAAGATCTCAATAAACATAGTCAGAAGACGCATTCCTATGAAGCCGCCGCATTCCTTCAGTAATTCCGGAATGGAATCCGTCCTGCTCTCAAAGACAAACAGTTTATTGACGACATAGGCAAACAGGATCGCCAGCGCAATCGACAGGAAATTTGCCTTTGTCACATCCATACCCACAAAACTGCGCAAAAACCAGTAACTGACCAGGTTCACAAGCGTTGTACAGCCGCCGAAGAAAATATACCTGACTGCCTGCTTCTGTATGATTTTTTTGATCTGTTTAATCATAATCACTCCTCGATTTCTTTACCCTTCCGGATCAGGATCAGCCAAAACCCTGTTGAGACAGAAGGAATAGATATATTTTTCTTTCACTCTCTTTCCTGTCAGTCTCTCCAGGGCCTTTTCATAATAGTCTAATTGTACTCTATATTTCTCAAAGAGGGAAGATGCTTCCTGAAATTTCACAGAATCTGTCTTGTAATCCAGAAGAACGATCTCATCGTCCTCGATAAAATAGGCATCAATGATTCCCTGGATCAGAATTCGTTCCCCTGCAGGCCAGTCTGCTTCCATCGCCGCCGCATCCATCTCAAGTACAAACTGACGCTCCCGAAAGAGATTTCCAAAGCGGTCTGCTTTTGCCATTCGAAATGCCATGGAAGACAGAAAAAACCGTTCCAGCTTTTTTCGATCCAGCAGCTTTGCATCCTCCTCAGTCAGTTGTCCCCGTTCGGTCATTTTTGCCAGTTGCTGCTTTATTTTATCAAAAAGCTGTGTCTTTTCTATGTTCCTCTGCCCGGAATCTGTAAAAAGTTTTTCCGGCATCACCTCTGAAAGATCCACGCATTCCATGAACCTGTGATAGATCGTTCCTCTGGAGGCCGCAGATACTTCCCGTTCCTTTTTCAGGAACTCCGGAATCAAAGGAACAGGTACCGGCTCTTCGTAAAGTACCGCTCCCTCCTCCATATCAGAGGCCTGGCTCAGCTTTTTCAGTTCCGAAACGCTGACCTTACTGGGTACATCCCGACTTCCGGCAAAGGGATAGGAAAATCCAAACTGCTCTTTCAGATAGTCAGCTGCTGTCTCATCCACCACCGCATCTTCCGGGAAATGTTCCAGTTCTTCCCTGGTCATACAGCACTCTGCCCGGCGTCTGCTTTCCTCTCCGATCAGGTCTTCTACCGTCACCGGACAGATCCTTACGTATATTTCCCGGTTCCATAAGCTGCTTCGAACATCCGGCATCCATTCGCATGCCTTCAGTTCCGCTTCAAAGCACCGATTTCTCACAAGTGCCGGGATGATCCAGTCCAGATAAGAAGATGCAGCTGATCTTAAGGTCACCGGCAGAACGGTCTCCCGGCGGTTCTGGTTCTGAGTCCATTTTTTCAGTCTTTCCTCCAGACTCGGCACTGTTCCGGTCAGGATCAGCTTTTCTTTGGCTCTGGTCAGTGCCACATAGAGCACCCGAAGTTCCTCTCCCAGCGTTTCCCTCTTGATCTCAGTCTTCAGAAGTTCCTTAAACAGAGTCCCTGTCCTGGTACGAAGAATGGGATCTGTACAGTCACATCCCACTCCCAGATCTCCGTGAAACACCAGTGAGGCCCTGGCATCCGACTGATTAAACCGTTTTCCCAGGGCAGACACAAATACGATGGGGAACTCCAGCCCCTTGCTCTTATGGATACTCATGATCCGCACCGAGCCTGCCTCCTCCGTTTCCACAGAAGCCTCTCCGAAATCCACATCATATTTGTGAAGATTCTCAATATACCGGATAAAATTATAGAGCCCCCGATAACTTCCCGCTTCGAAGGCTATCGCCTTTTCCACCAGCATATCCAGATTGGCTTTTCTCTGCTCTCCGCCCGGCATGGCGGAGGCATACATTCCATATCCGGTCCGGTCATAGATCTCCCAGAGAAGCTCATGGGTCGGCAGATATACGGCCTTCTGTCTCAATTCACTCACCATGGCAAAAAAGTCCTTCAGACTTTCCTCCTCCATACACGCTTGACAGTACGGAACATCTGGATGCCTGCTTCGGATATCAGCCAGTTCCTTTCCGGAAAGTCCCACGATGGGGGAATGAAGCACTGCCGTCAGTGGAACATCCTGCTTCGGATTATCCAGTACTTTCAGGAACGACAATACCGTCTGTATCTCCAGAGCCGAAAAATATCCCGTTCGGGATCCGGTACAGGCGGGAATTCCCATTTTTCCCAGCACATCACGGAATACTTCTGCCCATCCGCTGACAGATCGGAGAAGGATCACCATATCTCCAAACTCCGCCGGCCGATAGGTACCTGTTTTTTTATCCCGGACAGGTTCCTTTCCCACCATTTCCAGAATCCGTTTTCCCACGGCACGAGCTTCCAGTTCCCTGGATGTCTCATCCACCTCGTCTGCTTCTTCTCTGTCTGTTTCCACCAGCAGAACTTCTGTCTCATAAAAATCCGGTTCCGGAGAAGGTTCAAAGACCGCCCCCGGATAAAGTGCTGCCGCTTCATCGTACTGTACGCCGCCCAGCTGTTCCTCCATGATCTGCTCAAAGATAAAGTTGACACCTGAAAGTACCTGGTCCCTGCTTCGGAAATTTTTATGAAGATCCACTCTCCTGCATTTTCCCTTGTCCATGGAGTAGGTTCTGTATTTTTCCATAAACAGCTCCGGTCTGGCCAGACGGAACCGGTAAATACTCTGTTTGACATCGCCCACCATAAACAGATTGTATCGGTCCTGTTCCATTCCGGAAATACTGGTCAGGATCATTTCCTGCACCAGATTGCTGTCCTGATATTCATCGATCATGATCTCCTCATAATGATCTGCAAAATCCTGAGCCACCGGAGTTTTTAAGATCCTGTCCCCTTCCCTGTTTACCAGGATCTTCAGTGCAAAATGCTCCAGATCATTAAAGTCCATCAGATTCTTCTTTCTCTTTTCCTCTGCAAACCGCTCAGCAAACAGCCCTGTCAGATCCAGCAGCTCCTCTATCCCGGGCGCTGCCAGTCTCATCTGATGAAACATTTCTTCAGCCGGTGCATAGAAAAACTGTTCTCTCAGATCTTTTACCGTTTTTTTATACTGTTCTCTTCCTTCCTTTACCTGTTCTCTTTTTCTCTCCGATACCAGATCATCCTTTTTTGCTGACAGCCTGGCCCAGTTTTCCATCCATTCAAATCTCTGGCTGCATGCTCCGTAATCTTTGGTCCTTAAAAGATCATCGATCATCTGCCAGTCCGATTTTAATGCCTCTTCATACATATAAGGCCCGTCTCCGTCCACGGAGATCCGAAGAAGCTCCTCCACCTGATCTCTGACATCCCGAAGCGTCATCTTCACCAGCTCCATCAGCCTCTGTACCCAGTCTGATTCCAGGAACTCTTCTTCTGTCTCAGGCTCATATGCTTTTTTACATTCCCGAAGCCACTCCCGTGGCCATGGAAAACTCATGGAAAAATCATAAAGCTGCTGTATCAGTCCTGCCAGTTCCTTATCATCCCTTCCCGGTGCGAACTGCTCTGCCATCTTTTGGAACTCTTCCCGGTCTTCTCCATACTGTTCTTCCAGAAGGGACTCCAGCACATCATTTCTCAGAAGCTTCTGTTCTCCCTCATCAGCGATCCGAAACCCGGGATCCAGATCAATCGTATGAAAATGATTCCGTATCACATACTGACAGAAGCTGTGGATCGTAGTGATCTGAGCATTCTGAAGCAGGGAAGTCTGCCGGATCAGATGCTCCCGGATCCGGGGATCCAGCTCTTCCTCTTCCAGTTTCTGTTCCAGCGCCTCCCGTATCCTCTCCCGCATCTCTCCTGCTGCCGCATTGGTAAACGTCACAATCAGCAGATGGTCAATGTCCACCGGATGATTCAGATCCGTCAGTTTTGACAGAATTCGCTCCACCAGCACTGCCGTTTTACCGGAACCTGCTGCCGCAGAAACCAGGATGTTGCAGTCCCGCAGTTCAATTACCGTTTTCTGTTCACCGGTCCATGTCACTCCCACGGATCCTATTCCTCCTTTTTCTCTGTCTGGGAAGAGATCTGTCTCCAGATCTCCTCTTTGCTTTCTTCCTTCCATCTCTTTCTTCTGGTCCCCGGAATTCTGGAATCCCAGCCGCACACAGAACGGTACATACAGTAATCACATCCTGTCTGCTGTTTTCTTTCATAAGGAATCGGGGCAATCTCCCCATCCAGGATCTGTCTCCCGATCTCCCGGATCTTTTTATGCACAAAGGAAGTCAGCTGTTCAAACTGCTCTCTGCTCACTGCCTTCGAGGTCTTTGACAGCGTTCCGTTCTTATTTACCGACACCGGAATTACTGCCGAAGTCTGTACAAGACCACTGTCCATCTCCTGATATACATCCGGATCTTTATTAACCAGACCATCCGGCCGAAGGGCACGCAGCAGCCTGCCATTGATCTTTTCCGGAGTATCCCCGCTCTCTGCTTCCACCAGGGGATCTTTTACATGATAATAAAAGATCCCGGCTGGAATGATCTCCTTGTCCGGATGGATCCTCTTTTCCATTTCCAGCGCTGCCCCCAGATAGACCACAAGCTGAAGCTGAAGACCGTGGTAAAGCGCCACCAGGTCAAACCCGGTATTTCCGGACTTATAATCGATCACCTTTACATACACCTGGTCATCCTTTTCACAGACATCGATCCGGTCGATCCGCCCTCTCAGCCGCATCTTTTCTTCCCGGGAAAGTGCAATATTCACTGCATCCAGATTTTCTGCCCTGGAAAATGCCACTTCGAATCCCACCGGCTGAAAATGACCGGACCGGATCTGTTCCTGCAGAGCCCAGGCGGTTCTTTTAAGGATCCTCTTCATCCGCCGGATCATGGACTCATTTCTGGCACTGCTGTGAAGAATTTTCTGGCCATATTCCGCTGTCACTTCCTCCACGGTCTCTTCTACCATACGTTCCCGTACTTCTTCCGGAAGAGTAAACCAGTCATATTCACTTTTCTCCACTCTCTCGGAAAAAAGCTCTACCACCTGATGTACGATATTCCCCATATCTGCCGGTTGAAAATCATATTCCTCCCGTTCCCGGATTCCGAGTCCATATTGAAGAAAATGAGCAAACGCACAGGACGCAAACTTTTCCAGGCGGCTGACACTGTTCACCAGCACCTCTCCGTAGAGGCGCTTTGCTGCCTCCTTTCCGATCCCACTGTCATCAAAAGCTGCAAAAGCTGCCTCCAACAGTTTTTCTGCACATTCCCGGTATCCGTCCCTGCTTCTGTACCAGTTGTAAAGTTCAAGCCAGCTCCTCTCTGCCGGCTCCTTTCTCAGTCTGCAGAATCCTTCCGCCAAAAATCCCAGTCCGTCTTCCGGTGTCACAGCACGTTCTTCCAGACTCTGTTTTTCATCCTCATCCTCTGTCTTAAGATCCGTAAACAGACGGCCCACCTGCCGAAGAATATAGGATGGCCGCAGGACTTTTCCGTCCATAGACCCCTTACTGCAGGAAAGATAGAGTCTTTCTGAGGGTTTTGTCAGATTCAGATACAGATAAAATTTCTGAATGTAGCTGTCCTGTCTGGACGTAGGAGCCAGCTCTACCTGGGAATCCATCAGCATTTCCCGTTCCATATCCGAAAGAAGGCCACCGCCTTTTCCAGATGCAGGAACCCATCCGTCATTCAGTCCGAGAAAGATCAAAGCTTTGATATCCTTCAAACGGCTTCTCTCCAGATCACCTACCTGAATCTGATCTGCCGTAGGCGGAATGATCCCTACTTTTTCCTCCCGGATCCCGGCTTCCAGAATTTCGGTATATTCTTCTGTACTCAGAATTTCTTCTCCCAACAGCTGCACCACTTTATCGAACAGCCCCATGACCAGTCCGTAGATCTGCGCATATTCCTTCTGAAGCTCCGGCTTTTTCTCCTGCCGGAACTGTTCCTCATATATGGCCATTTTTTTCTGGATCTCAAAACGACAGACCAGCTCATAAAGAGTCTCTGTTTTTTCTCTGGCTGTAGTTTTCTTGGACCGCATGACGACAGTGAAAGGCTCCAACGCCCCCATCAGTCTGATGCGAAGTTCCTCACACCGCAGCACCTGACTTTCCTCAAAACTGTCCGGACATCTGGAAAACTCTTTTTTCCATGCAGAAAATCCTCTGATTCCCGTGGCCAGCACATAATTTTCCAAAAGGTCTGTCTCTTCAGCGTCTGCCGGACAAAGACCGGTCCGAAGCAGACGAAACACAGCGGAACGCCTGTAATCCTGCTGTACCAGATCCAGTGCACTTCTTAACAGCTCCACAAAGGGATTATCCAGTAAAGACCTGGTATTATCCAGGAAGCAGGGTATCTGACAGGCTGCAAACACTCTTGGAATATAATTCTGGTAAGAGGGCAGATCTCCTACGATCACCGCAATATCCTGGTAGCGATATCCCTGCTGCACCAGCTGCCGGATCGTCCTGGCAGCAAAATGAGCCTCCATCACCGGGTTTGCCGCAACATGCAGAGAGATCGCAGTTTTCTTTTCTTCTGCGCCGCCTTTCCACTCTCTGCTCCTTTTGCTTCGGAACAGATTTGCCTCCAGAAAACGGAGCCTGGGACTCTGTGAAAATCTCGGACTGACTTCCCGCGGCAGTTCCATGGGCGTCTCGATCTCACACCCGGATTCCCGTGCCATATTGGTCAGACTTCGGATCGTCTTCTTGCTCAGGTAAAACAGTTCATGCTCTCCCCTGATCCTTGTAATGTCTTCTCCGGTATCGATTGTCACCGTGATATAGACCTTTTTTGCAAGCACCAGAAGTTTTTTCAGCAGCTTCTGCTGAATGGGTGTAAATCCGGTAAACCCGTCCATGGCGATCACGCAGTCTTTGAGAATCTTTGACTGCTCCGCCACCTGACACAATGCATCCAGGGTTTCCTCTGCCGTTATGTACTTTCCCGCCAGCTCCCTCCGGAAACTTTCATATAAGATCTGAATATCCTGTAATTTATAATAAAGCTGGGGTTTACCCTCGGCAGACTCCAGCAATCGTTCCATTTTTTCTTCATCAATGTCATACTGGGTCAGTTCTGAGATCAGGGATTTTACCTCCTGCAAATATCCCTGCTTCTTCAGATTCCCCTTTAAAATCCGCAGATGTTCCTGTTCTCTCAGTGCTGCCCTGCGAAGCAGCAGCGTCTTACCGGTCTCCTCCAGCACCGTACGCCGGTCTGCCCCCACCTCTTCAAAGATCCTGTGAGCCAGACGCTGAAAGCTTACAATATCTATATTCAAAAGCCCCCTGCTGGGGTGCAGACCCACCAGTTCCCGCTGGGTCTGCATGGTAAACTGCTCCGGTACGATCACCAGAAACATGGTTTCCGGTGATTCCGTCGAAGCCTGAATAATTTTATGATATAGTTGATATGATTTTCCGCTTCCGGAATTTCCCAATATCAGCTGCAGAGACATAAGTTTCCTCCCCGCTATTGAAGCTGTGCCAGACGCACCTTTACCTGATTCATCATATCCGTGTATTTTGCCAGCTTGCCTTTTTCTTCCTCGATCTTAGAAGCCGGAGCCTTGCTTACAAACTTTTCATTGCTCAGCATACCGTTTACACGGGCAAGCTCCTTCGTGAGACGTTCCTCTTCCTTCTTCAGACGCTCGATCTCCTTTTCAATATCGACCAGTTCGGCAAAAGGCATATAGATCACTGCTTCATGGATCACTGCAGACACTGCATCCTCTCCGATTCCGGATTTATCTGTCTGGACCGTCACTTCACTGGCATATCCAAGAGAAGCAAAGAATACCTTCCCGGCTTCAAAGATCTCTCTTACGCTTTCTTTCTCAGAAACCACATACACCTTTGCTTTTTTGCTTGGCGGAACATTCATTCCGGTACGCACATTACGGATCGCACGGACTGCTTCCTTGATCGTCTCCACAGCACTTTCTTCCTCTGCATAATCCCACTGTTCCGTAAATACCGGCCAGGAAGCGATCATGATCGATTCTTCTTCCGGATTCAGAGTACAGTAGATTTCCTCTGTCACGAAAGGCATATACGGATGAAGCAGCTTCAACGCATTTCCGAGAACGGTTTTCAGTGTCCAGAGAGCCGCTGACTTTGTCGTATCCTCATCATTGTAAAGACGGGGTTTCACCATCTCAATATACCAGTCACAGAATTCTTCCCAGATAAAATCATATACCTTCTGTACCGCAATACCCAGCTCGTATTTTTCCATATTATCGGTTACATCTTTTGCAAGCCGGTTCACCTTGGACAGGATCCATTTATCTGCGGAAGTCATCTGATCTGCAGGCATTTCTGAAGGAACCTCTGCCTTCTCCAGGTTCATCATGATAAATCTGGAAGCATTCCAGATCTTATTTGCAAAATTACGGCTGGCTTCCACTCTCTCCCAGTAGAAACGCATGTCATTTCCCGGAGCATTTCCGGTCATCAGGGTCAGACGCAGGGCATCTGCGCCGTACTTGTCAATAACTTCCAGCGGATCGATTCCGTTGCCGAGAGATTTACTCATCTTGCGTCCCAGAGAATCTCTCACCAGTCCATGGATCAGTACATGGTGGAAGGGAGATTTTCCGGTCTGCTCCACGCCGGAGAATACCATTCGGATCACCCAGAAGAAAATAATGTCATATCCGGTTACCAACACATCTGTGGGGTAGAAATACTCAAGTTCCGGTGTCTTGTCCGGCCATCCAAGAGTAGAGAAGGGCCACAGTGCGGAAGAGAACCAGGTATCCAGAGAATCTTCATCCTGCACAAAATGAGTACCTCCGCACTTGGGACATTTTTCAGGTGCCCCGCCTCTTTGTACTACCATCTCGCCGCAGTCCTGGCAGTAATATGCCGGGATCCGGTGTCCCCACCAGAGCTGTCTGGAAATGCACCAGTCTTTGATATTCTCCAGCCAGTGAAGATAGATCTTGTCAAAGCGCTCCGGAACAAAGGTCAGTTCTCCTTTCTCCAGCACCTCGATGGCTGCTTTCGCCATATCTCCCATCTTCACAAACCACTGGGGTTTTACCATGGGCTCTACCGTCGTATGGCAGCGGTCATGAGTTCCTACTGCATGGCTGTGAGGAACCACTTTTACAAGAAGACCCAGCTCTTTCAGATCCTCCACCATGGCCTTTCTAGCCTCATAGCGGTCCATTCCCGCATACTTTCCGCCCAGCTCATTGATGGTGGCATCATCATTCATAATGCAGATCTCCGGAAGATCATGGCGTTTCCCCACTTCAAAGTCATTGGGGTCATGAGCCGGTGTGATCTTCACACAGCCTGTTCCGAATTCCTTATCCACATACTCATCTGCGATCACCGGAATCTGACGGCCGGTCAGCGGAAGCTCCAGCATCTTGCCCACCAGATCTGAATACCGCTCGTCATGCGGGTTCACTGCCACTGCGGTATCTCCAAGGAGTGTCTCCGGACGTGTAGTGGCGATCTCCACATATCTGCCTTCCTCTCCCACGATGGGATAATTAATATGCCAGAAGAACCCATCCTGATCCTCATGCTCTACCTCTGCATCAGACAGAGAAGTCTGGCAGACCGGACACCAGTTGATGATCCTGCTTCCTTTATAGATCCATCCTTTTTCATACAGGCGCACAAATACTTCTTCTACTGCTTTGGAACATCCCTCGTCCATGGTGAACCGTTCTCTCTCCCAGTCAGCAGAAGCCCCCAGCTTGTGAAGCTGATTGATAATACGGCTGCCATACTCTTCCTTCCACTTCCATGCATGTTTTAAGAACTCTTCCCTGCCGATCTCATGCTTGTCAATGCCCTGCTCCTTCAGCATGTTGGTGACCTTCACTTCTGTCGCAATGGCCGCATGATCTGTTCCCGGCTGCCACAGAGCCTCATAACCCTGCATTCTCTTAAAACGGATCAGAATATCCTGCATCGTGTTATCCAGCGCATGTCCCATATGAAGCTGTCCTGTTACATTGGGGGGCGGCATCACGATGGTAAACGGTTTCTTATCAGGATTTACCTTTGCATGAAAATACCCTTTATCCAGCCACTTCTGATACAATCTGTCTTCCAGACCTTTTGGATCATAGGTCTTTGCCAATTCCTTGCTCATCTTTCTCCTCCTGTAAAATACTATAAAGATTGCTTCGTGCTCTGCACTTCCACATTCCGGCACCGGGGCGACGTAAAAAACACCCTCTGCATACTTTCGTATGCAAAGGGCGACAGTTTCCGCGGTACCACCTTTGTTACACAACCAAATCCGGCTGTGCATCTCATTCATCCTGTAACGGGGATCAGCCGTGAAACCCTACTCACCGAAGTCTCATCAACTGAGATGAAATCGTTCCGCTTCAGATTCCCGGTTCAAAAGCTACCTTCCATCCATCCTTCCCGAAAGATCCTTTCAGCCGCTGAGATCTTCTCTCTGTCAGGGTCATGCATGTACTCCTCTTTCTCATAACCTTATCTTTTTCTGCTGCTATTTATCATAGCCGAGGGAAAACAATTTGTCAAGAAAGAATCGGCAGTTTATCTGCTCATCCGAAGCTTCGATCATCTGTAAGTCTAATGGTCATACATATCATTCCCATTCAGAGTATATTTTGAGGACTTCAAGTCAAAAATATATAGAAAAAAAGGAGCAAAACAACATGGACAGAAACTTTTCAGAACGGATGCAGGAGAAATTAAATGAAGGACTTTTATTGCCGATTGCAAACCGGGGGAAGGATGGATCTTTCCGGCTAACATTCCTCACTCTATACAGGGTCTGCACGAAGGCTGTGAATTTCTTATGATCTTTGATAAAGGAAGCTATTCCGAAGACAATACTTTTTCCATCTCCGAATTATTTTCACATATTCCACTCGATGTATTGTCTGCTAATTTTGGTTGTGATGAATCTGAGTTCGATGCAATTCCGGAAAACATTTCCGATGGAGGAAGCATAAGAATACTGGATAACAGTAATTTTCCAGCCTGCACTTCAACTACTGCTGCTTTAGTAGAGATTGAACCTGGTGGCATGAGAGAGATTCACTGGCATTCAAATGCTGATGAACTTCAGTATTACATTCAGGGTAAAGCCAGAATGACTGTTTTTGAACCCGGTCCAAAAGCAAGGACATTTAATTACCAGGCTGGTGATGTCGGATATGTTCCTGTCGGTAATTTTCATTATGTTCAGAACATCGGTGATGAAAAAGTAATCTTTTTAGAAATATTTAAAAGTAATCATTTTGCTGACATTTCATTAGCCCAATGGATCGCAATGACTCCAAAAGAAGTCGTGCAATCTGCTCTGAATCTTTCTGATGAATTTTTAGATAAGGTAAAGAAAGAAAGCAATCCGGTCGTTAAGTACCCCGGCTTTGAAATGCCGCCTGCAAAAGGGACTCCACAGAATGTGCGATATTTTAAAAATTTTGATTATACTGTAAAAAATCCACCCTGCAATGCAGCAAAAGAACACTGATACTTTGCTGCTTCCGGATAAAAAGAGAAGATTCCCCGACATGGGGATATCTTCTCTTTATTGATGCTGTATCCTATACTTAGCAACAGAGACCCGCTTTTTTACATTAATTCCGGAATGTTACTGATATTAATATATGTAGCTACGGAACAGTCAAATCCTTTAATATGTCCATAAAGCCATTCTGTTACCCGTTCATTCACTGCAGCGATAAACGCATCTGTCGGACCTTCTTTTTTGAGCATCTCATAAAGCTGCGCAACTGTATTCCTGAATTCTTCATGTTTTTTCCTGTGCTCTGTAATACCCGGATATCCGACTTCTTCCTGAAGTTTTTCTTCTGCTTTAAAATGAAAATCTGTATAGTCCGCCAGATAATCCAGCATTTTCTTTGCTTCCTCTGTTCCGTTGCCTGTTTCACAACAGGTAATCAGTTTATTGATTTTATCAATCAACTCCTGATGATGTCCATCAATGATCTTGTTACCTGTGATTAAACTGTCATCAAAAACTGCATACATAAGCGTATTTCCCCCTGTTCATCTTCCATGTTTAAATTACCGCAATTGTTACTACTTTTAATATACTACTTAAAGATAAGGAAAGCAAAGATTATTTAAGAATTATTCTTTTCACAAAACAAATCTCATGTTATGATAAAAACAGTTTATATTAATTTTCACAGGTGTTATCTATTATGAACAGCCAGTATGCATTAGATCTGGCCGGCTATGCCGGTGAGCTTCTATTAAAAAACGGTGCGGAGATCTTCCGAACCCAGGATACCATGCATCATATTCTGAATCACTGCGGTTATCCGAACCACAATATTTACATAATTTCAAACGGCATCTTCGCAACGGTAAATGAAGGCAAGGAGGATCGCTGCACCTTAGTACGGCATGTTCCTCTTGGTTTCGTTCATCTGGGGATGATCAGCGAAATCAACCGAATCGTCAGAAATCTTGAAAAGAATAAGCTTTCTCCCGAAATGGCTTTTGATGCTTTACAAAATCTGCCAGCTCATATTTATAAAGAAAGTACCCTGTTGTCTATTTTTTCAAGCGGTGTTGGTGCCGCCGCTTTTTGCTATATGCTTGGGGGATTTCCCCTGGACATTCCTTTTGCTTTTATCCTCGGATACCTGCTCCAGCTCTTTCTGATGATATCCGGCCGGAAGATACCGTTCTTTCTCTCAACATTGTGCGGCAGCTTTCTTGTGACTTTAGGAAGCAAATGCTTTACGGTTTTCCTGCCGGTGCTGCATTTTCATTCCCTGGTCATAGGGTCAATCATCATTCTTGTTCCGGGAGTGGCTTTCACAACTTCCATCCGGGAGTTTTTCAATGGCGATTACCTGTCGGGAATCATACATATCGTAAATGCTCTCCTGACCGCTATCTGCATCGCTGCCGGAGTAGCAATGGCATTAAGTGCAATTCCATTTATCGGAGGTATGTTCTCATGATTTTACAATGTCTGGCAGCTATGCTCGGCGTCTGGGCCTTTGCTGTACTGTTCCATGCACCCCGGAAATGCTATCTTTTCTGTGCGGTAAATGGTGCAATTGGATGGATCTGCTATCTTTGTCTCACCGATCTCGGCCTGGGCCATGGTATATCTTCCCTGATTGCAACTATCGTACTGACGATTGTTTCCCGTTTACTCGCCGTACTATTAAAAGAACCTGTAACTATTTTTCTTGTTACCGGAATTTTTCCTCTGGTTCCGGGTGCAGGTATTTATAATACGGCTTACTGCTTCATTCAGCAAGACTGGATTCTGGGTGCTGAAATGACCATAGACGTACTGACGTTTTCCGGATCCATTGCACTTGGAATCATTATCGGATCCATCATTCCCCAGAAATATTTCCATAACATAAGTCACAAATTAACCGCTCTCCTTCGGTAATCACTTCCATGGCAGTGCTCTTCCAAGCCATCCAATAAGATTGAAGCAATCCCGCAAATCATAATTCTTCAATGTATTTCAACAATGGCTCTAAATATGATTGATCTGTCCAATCACACTTTTGCCCCACTTCACACATCAGTGCTTGCTGCCACGGTTCATATTCTTCTGGATTTTGTTTCGCAACTGCTTTCTGTAACATCTTGCAAAGTGTTTTATCCGTAAACTTCATTTTCCCCTCATCCCAAGCTCCTCTGCAATAGAACAACGGTATATTACGAAGTTCATTTTTGAAATGCATTTCTCTTAGCAGCCATTCCAACTGTGATTCAGCTTTCAATTTTGCGCTGACAATCATTTATAAGTGGCCTGATGACAGATCTTGTGTTATGATAGGAAGTGATTTGTATTAAATTATTCACAAGCGATATTCATGCAGAAAGGAGTATCTCATGTATCATGAAATAGAAAAACAGGCTGCCCTTGCAGCACAGGAATTAATTGAAAAGGCTGGACTTACCGCTCATCAGACTCTTGTCGTAGGATGTTCTTCCTCTGAAGTCTGCGGCAACAGGATTGGAAGCAATTCAAATCCGGATATTGCAAAAGCCGTATTTTCCGGTATCTATGAAGAAACCTGCAAACACAATATTTATCTTGCGGCACAGTGCTGTGAACACTTAAATCGTGCCATCATTATAGAACAGGATGCTGTTCCGTTTTCTGAAATTGTAAATGTAGTTCCACAGCCTAAAGCCGGCGGTTCATTTGCAACAACCGCTTACCAGACCTTCAAACACCCGGTTGCTGTTGAAGAAATTAAGGCTGACGCAGGGCTTGATATTGGTGATACATTGATCGGTATGCATTTAAAAAAGGTTGCTGTCCCTGTTCGTTTAACGAACAGAACAATTGGAGAAGCTCATGTAACTGCCGCCAGAGTCCGTCCGAAATTTATCGGCGGCATCCGGGCTCATTATGACGACACCTTATTGTAAAACTTCATCTCAGTCGGAGATTGACACCCGCCACTAATATCTATTTCCTGCTCACTTCCTGGTGAGGCGGGAGTCATCTTCCATCTGATGTACCAACTCTCACTCGTCCTGCATACACTTTATAAAGCATTCATTCAGGAGGCTGCCTGTGAAAATCTATGTTGTTCAGCCCGGCGATACCGTAGACGCCATCGCCGATTTCTTTCAGGTTCCGGTACAGACTCTCATTTATGACAATCAGCTTGTTGCCCCCTATGAACTTGCCATCGGTCAGTCGCTTCTTATTGGAGATATCCTGACCGACCCGGATCCGGGACAGGAAACACCTCTTCGCAATCCACTGTTTTCTTTTGGATATGCTTATCCATTTATCAGCCCATGGGTTCTGGAGCAGACTCTTCCGTTTTTAAGTGCGCTCCATGTGTTTTCTTATGGGTTTACCCAGGAAGGAATTCTGATTCCGCCGCCCCAGGATGACCGCTGGATGATTGATCTGGCTGCTTCGTATGATGTTCTGCCTGTTCTGACACTGACACCACTTGGCGCCGACGGACTTTTTGATAACCGCCTGATTACCTCGGTAGTACAGAATTCATTCTACAAAGAAACATTGATCCAGCAGTTGATTCTCACTTTGGAGCAAAAAAAATACGGAGGCGTTGATGTAGATTTTGAATACATCCCTGCCTCCGATCGTGATGCTTTCACGGATTTTCTTTCCGATCTTGCCGCTGCTCTCCATCCCCTGGGTTACCGACTGTCTGTGGCACTGGCTCCTAAAACATCTGCTGAGCAGACCGGTCTTCTGTATGAGGGGAAAGACTATGCCGCAATTGGTGCTATTGCCGATTCCGTTCTTCTGATGACCTATGAATGGGGCTATAAATACGGCCCCAACATGGCGATAGCGCCTCTGAACAAAGTCCGTCAGGTCGTGGAATATGCCGTCTCGGAAATCTCTCCTGAAAAGATCTGTCTGGGGATTCCCAATTACGGATATGACTGGCCTCTGCCCTTCGTAAAAGACATCACTGCCGCCGTTACCATCGGAAACGTGGAAGCTGTCCGCATCGCCATCCGGCACAGTGCCGTGATCCGCTTTGACGAAACAGCTCAATCACCTTTTTTCCACTACCTGACTTTGGAAAACATCCGCCATGAAGTCTGGTTCGAAGATGTGCGAAGTATCCTGGAAAAATTCCGTCTCATCCGCACCTTTGGTTTAGGCGGTGCCGGGTACTGGCAGCTCATGCGCTGGTGGCGTGCCAACTGGCTTCTGCTTCAGGACCGGTTCCAGATCGTCAGACTGTCTGACTCTCTTTCGGAATTCTCTGACGAATACTAAGAATTTAAAAACGGACGTGCCACACGAATATTAAAAAACTCGATCAGCGGTCCCATGAAAAATGCGGTTACGATCGTTCCGATTCCCACAAGCTGCCCCAGTCCCGACATAGATTGCCCGGACAGCCAGAAAAGGCCGACCCCTGCCAGTACACAGGTCAAGTCACAGGCGATCCTGCAGAATTTGAAAGATGCCAGTTTCCACTTTTCCGCCATGATCAGCGAAACAGCATCATAAGGCGACACTCCCATATCTGCCGTAAAGTAAAATGCAGAAGCCAGACACATGGTGACGATTCCGATGATCAGCATAATGACCCTTCCCCCAATACCGAGATTCGGGAAGAGATCGAGCAGTGATTTATGAGAAAAATCTGCGATATATCCAAGCAGAAACAGATTGACCAATGTCGCAATTCCAATCTTCGTTCGGTCATTGATGACACTGAATAATAAAAGGCACACATTTGCCAGCACGTATAATGTTCCAAAATCAATACCAAGCATGGCATCCAGCCCACTCATCAATGACTGAAAAGGATCCACTCCAAATGCGGCTCTTTTAAAAAATCCCACACTTACCCCGCAGACTGCCACTCCAAGTACACTCATCAAAATTCTCTTTTTTCTCTTTTCCACAACTTTTATCTTCCTTCCTGTTTTCTTCTGTTTGTTCCCTGCCCGGTCAGCATCTCATACTCCTGAAGCTTCTGTCTGGCCTGGGGAGTCAGGCTCTTTGGAATCTGGATCTGGATCACCACATAAAGATCTCCCTTCCGGGAGGGATCTTTTATCGAAACAATTCCTTTATTCTTCAGACGGATCCGGCTTCCCGACTGGGTTCCTGCCGGAATCTTTAAGGACACTCTGCCGTCAAGAGTCGGTACCACAGCCTCCCCTCCCAGAACTGCTGTGGTAAAAGGAATCTCTGTGGTCACATAGACATCCATTCCTTTTCGTTCGTAATTCTTTTTAGGAAGAATATGCACTTTCAGAAACAGATCTCCGGCCGGTCCGCCGCCTGTGCCGTCATTTCCTTTGCCCTTCAGCCGAATGCTCTTTCCTTCTTCAATTCCTGCGGGAATGTGTGCTTCAATGGTCTGGATTCTGCCGTTTCCGTCCCGGAACCGCATTCTCTTGTCACAGCCAAATGCAGCTTCCTCAAAGCTGATCTCAATATTGATCCGGGCATCCGCACCTTTCTGCTGAAAATGCTCGCCAAATCCTCCTGAGCTTCTGTATCCGCCGTTTCCAAAACCTCCTGTTCTTCGAAAACCGCTTCCGCCAAAGGGATCCGACTGTGTTCCCGAGTGATGGAACATATCACCAAAAATGTCTCCGAATATATCCCCCATATCGTCCCCGTTAAAATGGAATTCCTGATAAGTTCCTCCATTTCCGAATCCGTAAGAAGAATGGTATCCATGATCTGAAGATGCACCCTGATACGGATTTCCTCCTTCCTCAAAGGCCTCAAACCCGTACTGATCATACAGCTTCTTTTTCTCTGAATCACTTAACACATTATAGGCTTCCGTTATTTCCTTAAACTTCTGTTCCGCCTCTCTGTCTCCCGGATTCGTATCCGGATGATACTTCTTGGCCAGCTTCCGGTATGCTTTCTTTACTTCCTTTTCATCTGCCTGACGGCTTATTCCAAGTACATCATAATAATCCCTTTTTGCCATCGTGATTCACCCCTTTCCATTTAAAAAAGGAAATGCCGTCCGGCATTCCCTTGTATGAAGACTTTCGCTGTTAACCTTCGATGGTAATATATTTCTTCTGCTCCACCTTTGGCTCCGGCTGTTTTTTCGGAACGGATACTTTCAGAACACCATCTTCAAATCTGGCTTTGATATCTTCCTGTGTAATGTCTTCACCCACATAGAAAGATCTGCTGCAGGAACCATAATATCTTTCTCTGCGCACAAATTTGTGATTCTTCTTTTCTTCTTCTTCCGTTCCGGCAACTGCCATGATCGTCAGATAACCATCCTTTAACTGAGCCTGCACATTTTCCTTCTTATAACCCGGAAGGTCAATATCCAGCTCATATCCATGTTCATTTTCTCTTACGTCTGTCTTCATCACAGTTGTCACCGGGGTTCTGTATGCTGCAGTCTGCTTTGCAGGACGTACAAAATCATCAAATAAATCATCGAATAAACTTTCTCCAAAAATACCAGGCATTAACATATGTCATTCCTCCTTCATTTGATTCTGACTATGTTATACCACCGTTGTTAGCACTCGTCAAGCGTGAGTGCTAACATTTTTTGTGAATTTTTTGTGAACTTTTCGATATACGTCAGATCTCATAGTCCGAAAACGGTACCGGCTCTGCAGAAACATCATAAAAATGCCACCACTCACAGTCGTATGCCTGAAACCCCACAGATTCCATGACCTGCTTTAAATATGTTCCGTTTTTTCGTCCCCGAGGAGAATGGAGCGGACACGCAAGCGCCGCTCTTTCATCCATAGTATCAAAGGGAGATGGCATTTCGATCTCATTTCCCTCCTGATCTGTCAATGTCACATCCACACACATGCCATTCATATGCGTAGGACGAAATTTCTGAATCTTACTCATATCCGGCGGTCTGGCGACAAAATCATCATTTGGCATGATCTCCCAGAATCTTTTCTGAGCGCGGATCGGCCGGTAAGCATCCCAGACTTTGACCCGGTATCCGTCTTTCTGAAAGATCTTCTGTGCCTCGATCAGGATCTCTGCGGTATGGGCATCCAGCCAGCAGTCACCTGACTGATAGATCTTTGTTCCCGTAAAGTTCTCACAGGTCGCATACTTGAGGTCAATGATAAAATCCTCAGACAGATCCGTAAGCCTTACCAGATTACCTTTTCTTTCCATTTGCTTTTCCTCTTACGGGATCCGTCAGAATCCGATCGCCGTTGCAATTCCCAAAAGCACCGCCTGTGAGGCGAACAGGATCAGGAATAACGGTGCAAACCATTTGTACCATTTCTGCAGAGAGATTCCTCCCAGACCGCAGATAATCACAATATCTGCGGTCGGCCAGAAAATATTGGACAATCCGTCACCAAACTGGAATGCCAGAACTGCTGTCTGTCTGCTGACACCGATGATATCTGCCAGCTGTGCCATGATCGGCATAGTCGCAGATGCCTGGCCTGTCGCAGACGGAATAAAGAAGTTGATCACAGTCTGTACCACCAGCATAAACTGAGCAGACAACGCATGGGGTGCGTTTTTCAGGAGATTTGACAATGCATAAATGACCGTATCCATGATCTGGGCATCCTGCATAACTACCGTGATCGCCTTGGCAACACCGGTCAGAAGGCAGCCCCACAGAGCCGTCTTTGCACTGTCTACAAACTCTTTACACCACTTATTGGGTGACCATCCGCTGATCGCTGCTGCAATCATGGACATTAAAAGGAAGAGACCGCAGAGTTCCGGGAAATCCCATCCCCATTTGATCAGACCTATCATCAGGATCACCAGTACTGCCAGTACATCCAGAAGAACCAGTCCATCCTTCTTTGTAAATGTATACCCATCCAGCTCTGCCCGGTCAAACGCATGAATATTCTTTTCTCCCAGAACCACCGATGCAGACGGATTCTTCCTGATCTTTCTTCCGTATAACATCACATATGCGATAGAAATTGCCATGAACACCAGGAAACAGATTGCTCTGTACCAGGTACCGGAATAAAGCTCAACACCCGCAATCGTCTGAGCAATTCCTACGGAGTAGGGGTTCAATGTTGCACCCATAAATCCGACAAATTCACCGACTGCAATGATGGCAAAACCAAACATGGCGTCATAGGCAAGAGCCACACCCAGGCCGACGATCAATGGATAAAAACCATAAAACTCACTGGCCATACCAAACACAGAACCGCCCAATCCGAACACCATCATAATGATGGGAACCAGCAGGATCTCTTTTCCCTTCAGTTTTTTCAGAATCGTTCCGATCCCCGCATGGAAAGCTCCCGTCTTTACCACAATTCCAAAAGTTCCGCAGCAGCAGAGAATCATAAAGATCACGTCTGCTGCTTCCACACATCCACGATACAGCACACTGAAAAATCCAAGAAATCCGGTGGTGCTGACCTCTGACTTATCAATGATATGATAGGTACCGTCAATAGCCACATTTCTGGTTCTTCCATTGATATCCATCTGCTGATAATCATAGGTACCGGATGGAATGATCCAGGCAAGGATCGCCACCAGCAGTACCACGGATGCCACGATAATCAGCGTATCCGGCATCGCAAGTTTTTTCTTTTTGTTCATATAAAATCCTCCCTCAGTCTATATATATTCAAGAATAACCCCCTGTCTTTTCTCTGTCAACAAATTTTCCTTTAAGAATCAAAGATCCGGGAAATCTGTCTGCTTCACGCCAAGCTGCCTCTCCAGTCTCTTCCGGCAGAAAACAAATGCCGGAATCAGAAAACTGTCCGCAAAGATCCAGGCCAGAATATTTCCAAGACACACTCCCGTAAATCCTAAAATCGGAACCAGTACCACCGCTGCCAGTCCTCTTGCCAGCATTTCCATCACACCGGATGTAATGGCAAATACGGAATAGCCCATCCCCTGAATAGAAAAACGCACTACATTCACCAGGGTCAGGAGACAGTATCCCGATGCCGTGACCAGCATAAGCTGGTATGCATAATCCAGCACCTGCTCATTGGGTGTATCCAAGAAAAGCAGAGCCAACTGTCTTCCTGTCAGCAGGAGAACCACAAACAGTACTCCGGAAACCACAAATCCACACAGAGATGCCACTTTCACACCATCGGAGATCCTGGACACCTTGCCGGCTCCCATATTCTGTCCTGTATAAGGAGCCATAGTGGAGCCCAGTGCCTCAATCGGACAGGCTATAAAGCAATGGATCTTCTGAGCTGCCGTCACACCGGCTACTGCCGCCGCACCGAATCCATTGATGGCCGACTGCATGACCAGAGAACCGACAGCCGTTACGGAATACTGAAGTCCCATGGGAATTCCTATATAGCACAGATTCTTCATGTAAGCCGTCCGCAGCTTCAGATCATCTTTTTCCATTTTCAATATCACAAATTTCTTTTTCATATACCAGAAACAGATTGCTCCGGATATTCCCTGAGAAATAACGGTCGCAAGAGCCGGTCCTTCCACTCCCATATGAAACGCAAGAATAAATAGAATATCCAGCACAATATTAATAAAAGAAGAAACGGCCAGAAACACCACCGGTGTTTTGCTGTCTCCCAGGGAACGGATAATAGCCGCCAGCACATTATAGAGAATCGTACAGGGAATCCCCAGGATGATGATAAAAATATACACATACGCATAAGAAAAAATGTCATCCGGGGTATTTAAAAGCCGCAGCAGAGGACGGCAAAGTCCTGCAAATACCGTTGTCAGAAGAACTGATCCCGCAATACACAGCCACATACAGTTTGCCGCATATTTTCTCAGCTCCCGATCCTCCTTCGCTCCAAACTTCTGTGCGATCGGAATGGCAAATCCATTGCACAGTCCCATACAGAAACCAATCACCAGGAAATTCACGGAACCGGTAGAGCCTACGCCTGCCAACTGCTCCACACCAAGAAATTTCCCCACAATGATCGTATCCACCATGCTGTAAAACTGCTGAAACAGCATACCCAAAAACATCGGTATGGCAAACCCGATAATCAACCGAAACGGTCTGCCTTCCGTCATATCCTTTGTCATAACTAATCCCTCTGCCACATTTCTATCGTTTCACAAAATATTCTTCATACCACACCAGGAACGTATAGATCGTCCAGACCTTTCTCCAGTTATCGGAATTTCCTCCGATATAGTCTTCAAAAATGGCATTGATCTCGTCCACGTTAAAGAACTTTTCTGCCATCTCGCTGTGGAATTTGGCCTGCACATCCTGATTATATCGTTCATCTGCCATCCAGATGCGGATCGGCACGATAAAGCCCAGCTTCTTGCGGAATGCAATTTCCTCCGGCAGTACTTTGGCTGCGGCTGTACGGAACGCCACCTTGTTCTGCTCCTCATTCACCTTGTATCTGGAAGGCATCCTGGATGCAATATCAAAGATCCGGGTATCGGTCAGAGGCATACGCACTTCCAGTCCCGCAGCCGTACTCATCTTATCGACATTCAGATAAATATCCCCTTCCAGCCAGATCTGAATATCCACATCTGACATTTTCGTAAGCGGATCCAGACCTTCTGCCTCCTCATAGATCTCCCTGACCAGATCGATGGGCAGAACCTTCTCATCATAGTGCTTCAGGATCCGTTTTTTCTCCTCTTCTTTCATGATATTGGTATTGCCCACATAAAAGGTCTTCAGATTCTCTCCATAACGCTCTGCATTGCGATACATATTATAACCGCCAAAAAATTCATCGGCGCCTTCCCCGGAATAACAGAGCTTCGTATGTTCTGCCGTAGCCCTGCATCCCAGAGCAAATGCGATAGCTGAAGCATCACCCAGCGGCTGCTCCATATGATACATCACATAGGGAACGACAGAAAAATATTCTTCCGGCGTGATCAGACAGCGGCTGCTCTCACGTCCCAGCAGTTCTGCAGTCTGTTTTGCCAGACCGGACTCATCAAAACGGGGCTCCTCATATCCGCAGGAATCCGTCCTCTTCGCATCAGACATGGCCAGTACATAGGAAGAATCCACTCCTCCGGACAGGAAAGAATCCGCACTTTCCTCCGGCGTCTTTACCTCCGGCATAATTTTCTGAAGGGTCGTATGGATCTCATCTGCCCAGTCCTCCAACGATTTGCTCTCATCCGGATGAAACTCCGGCTTCCAGTACCGGACGATCTCCAGCTTTCCATCCTGCCAGATCAGATAGCGCCCCGGAAGAAGCTTCTTCACCCCTTTAAAAAAGGTATCCTCTCCTGCTACATACGTCAGGCTCAGGTAGATCTGAAGCATCTCTTCATTTAATTCCTTCTGAAATCCGGGCTGCTCCATGATTCTGCCAATCGTCGTACCATACAGCAGTTCCCCGTCTGCCGTCTGATAATAGTAAAACGGCTTTGTGCCGAACTGATCTCTCAGACAGAACAACTTCTTTTCCTCTTCATCCCACAGTGCAAATGCAAACATTCCATGCATATGATCTGCCATCCCGTATCCCCAGGCCTCATATGCTTTCACCAGGATCGCTTCCTCTCTTTCCTCTCTGGAAAGGTCGGTTCGGATGCCCAGTTCTTTACAAAGTGCTTCCCAGTTGCGTATATGTCCTCTGTATTCCTGAACTTTTATCATGTTGTATCCTCTTTTCTGTTTTCTTCCACCCATATTCCAGGATGACCAGTTAGATTTTAAAATATCTTTCCCGCTAACGCAACCTTTTTCGACTTTTTCTTTCCTATTTCGAGCATATTCTTGATATAGTATTAATTACCATTTATCATGTTATTGATATGATTATCCCTGAAAGGAGATTTCCCATGAAGCCCATTATTCTCGTGGCTGAGACCGGTTCCGATCTTACACCGGAGCTTGCAGCCAGATATGATATCCGCCTGGTGCCCATGCACGTTTCCTTTGATACGGAGACCCTGGATGACGGCTCTTTTCCCGTCGAAAAAATCGTTGATTACTATCACGAGACCGGAAAACTGCCCCGTACCAGCGGAAGTTCCCCGGAAGACTTTATCCGTGTCTTTGATGCCATTCACCTGGAATATCCCGATGCCCAGATCCTGTATCTGGCCTATTCTGCCGTCACCACCTGCTCCTATCAAAGTGCAATGGTTGCCGCAGAGGGCCGTGACTACGTCACTGCCATCGACACCTGCCAGGTATCTGCGGGACTGGCAGCCGTAGTAACCGCTGTCGCCAGACTGCTGAAATCCGATCCGGATCTGTCCCTCCAGGAAGCTGCCGATGCTGCCCGCACTCTTCTTTCCCGTGCCAGAATGTGCTTCCTTCCGGATAATCTGGATTTTCTCCGTGCCGGAGGCCGTGTCAGCAACGTTGTCTGCCTGGGAAGCCGTATCCTGAATATCCATCCCTGCATCGAAATACTGGATGGAAAACTGGTTGCAACCAGAAAATATCGCGGAAAAATGAAAAAAATCGCTTCCCTACTGATTGAAGATTATGCCGAAAGTTATCAGCTGGACCGGGATGAACTCTGGTTCGTCTACACCATCGGACTCCATGAGGATGTTCGCACTGCGGCAGAACATACTGCCAGAAAGCTTGGCTTCCGTGAAATCCACTGGCTCCAGGCCCAGGGTGTCATCACTACCCATGGCGGTCCCGCTGCTTTTGGTATTGCGGGATTTGCAGAAGCTTCCAGATAAAGAGTTTCATCATGAAAAAAACGATTGCCCATCCTGTCAGGATATCAACGGCGATCGTTTTTAAGCGGGTTTTTCTCTGGTATTTCATCTAATTTCTATCCCTGTTGACTTAAGGTTTCGATTTTTTCATTGAAACCGTCAATCACAACTGCCACGCAGCAGTTTTCAATTTCCCGGGAAAGCTCCTCCTGCAATTCATTCTGGAACCGGGAGATTTCTTCAAATCTGGTATCGGGAGAGAACTCAACGGAAATATCAACCATAACATCTGTTCCGTTATAGCGGGATTTGATGCCGCCAAAGAGGAGGTACTCTTTGTCATGTCCGGAAAGGACTTTCAGGATCTTCAGCTGCTCCTCCTCGGGGAGGGTTTTATCCGAAAGATCAATGATCGCCTGACGGACATGACGAAGGCAGATTACGAACATATAGATAGCAATGCCCAGGCTCAATATAGGAGAAATATACCATGAAAAGACGAGATTTCGCATAAGCCATACGCACAGCAGAGAAACCAGAGAACCGGCATCAAAAAGGAGTGCATTTACATCTGAAATATACTCGTTTTGTGTAATATGGGTGCTGCTTTCATTTTTGATTTTTGCCTGTTCTCTTAAAATCATAGCGTCTACCAAAACATTGATCACCTTCAGAACGACAACAAAGACCAAAAAATCGCTTGGCTTTTCCGGTGAGAAAAGCTGAGCAACGGAAAATCCCATGACAGATAACAGGCCGCACAATGTGATGCTCTCACAAAATAGTGCCGTCATCGCCTCTATTTTTCCCACCCCATAGTTATACTCATAGCGAAGATCCCGTGAAATATGGCGGGACAGAATCATCACCAGACACTCACTCAGGACATTTCCGGCAGAATCAATAAAGTCCAGCCATACCAGAAGCGAGTGGGATACAATTGCTGAAATGCTCACTGCCACAAAATTGGGCAGTTCCATCAGGATAAGTAAAAATGTCAATTTTTGCTGCTTTTTGTAAACCGACTGCTGTTCCATACTGCATGTACCTCGACTGTATTACATACTTTTCAGAATTTCGGATATGCCCAGCAGGATGATCCCAACTGACAGAATAAGCAGACAAAGATACTGCTGCCTGGACATTTTCTCCTTGAGAACTAGTTTTGCACCTAAAATCGTAAAGATGAAGTAGGTAGTGGTAACCGGCGGTGTCAGGACAGGGTTTATGCCAATGGCAAAGGCAAACAGAATATTACCCACACTTTCCGAAACCGCTGCACCGCATTTTACCAGCTCACCCCTGCGAAACGGAAGATACACTGTTTTCTTCGCAAACAGGAGCCATAGCCAAGCAACGACACCCACGACAAGAAAGGCAAAACCTTCCAGAATTATAAAATCGATCTCCCCTATCATTTCACCATTGTCCGCTTGCAGAACAGCTCCCTCAAATACCATGGAAGCTGCATCAAACAGGGTATAGATGAACGGAAAGATAAAGGCAACTGCCCCCAATTTGTGCTGCTTCTTTCCGACATTTGCTTTTTCCGATTTCGATCGTCGATTCTCCTGTACCCCAAGCAGGATTGTTCCCACCACGATAAAAATGAAGCCAAAGGGATCCAGCCAGGTAAACTGCCCGGCAAGATTGCTGATAGCTCCGGTCGCAACAAAATAAACCAGCAGAACCGCTGCAGCCACTGCGCCGTCGATGTTTTCCAAAGGAGAAGCAACCGAGATATCCAGATAGCGTGCGCCAATAATACCGCACATCAGGGCAAGTACATACGCCAGTGCAAAAGGCGCATAGTCCGCATACTTTAGAATCAATGCACCAACGGGTAATCCGCTCTCTGACCAGGGGAACAGCAGAAACGAGGTAATCCCCATGATGATTCCCAACCATACAAGAAATTTCAAATGGGACAGTCTGTCCTCATAATCCGATCCTTTCTTATAACATAAATCGGTTATGCTCCAACATGCAATACAAGACAAAACCAAAATTATCCAAATCATACGATTCCGTCAACCTCGTTTTTATGGGCTAATTGCCCAGAATAATCATAACTCTCGCACCCACGGAATTATCATACCATCAATATCCGGTGTTTTCAATTACTATGCTTATATTCTTTTCACTGCTCTTCCTGATGCGTTACTATTCACGCAGCACAGTTGCCGGAAATATATTTGTTTGCCGACATCCGAAGGAATTTTTTGTGTACGGTGAGTATTACGATGCGGTACCGGAATATTCATGTATGGGGTCTCCACAGGAAAAATTGTGCCAGAGACCCCATTTCTCCGAAAATACAGGCCTTTTCATGGGGTTTTGTACTCGCAGGAAGGAAATCAGCTCATAAGACCCCGATTACGGAAGAATAGCGGGGTCTCAGGGGAATCATCGAGATCCTGAGATACTTTTGCTCACAAATCTCATAGAATCATATGCTTTAAGGGGGTCTTTACATTAAATTTTCTCATGTAAGACCCCGGGATGCGAATAATCCCCTTTTCAAAATTCCCATAGGACAAAATTGGTCAATTTCCTTTTTTGAAGGAATCTGTTATACTTTTGCAGAAAGTGAGGTCGGCTATGAATCAGGACGCAAAGAAACAGATGGAACTTTTGGACTGCGTGAACAGTAACCCTGATGCTCCTGCCTTTCAATATATTCATCGGTTATTTTGGGTTCTCTCCTCAATAATTTGTTTCGCTGTCACCATCATTTTTTTACATTTTCTGTCACAAGAATCATCCGCAAATCGATGAAATCAGTGAATTTTCCTTCCAAATATTTCCCATACCTTCAGCACTGCACCCTGAAGATGTATTATTCAAGTAGGCCATCTGCGTACTTGACGCAAGGATTGCGTTCCGAAGGGGCTTTCATCTATGCGCCTCTTCGATCCGCCGAAGTCTCAACTGAAAAATGTAAAATCTTCTTAAATCATTCATATTCTCCAATCTTTTTCAAAGTGTCTTTACGAACTTCTTCTCTTAATTCTTTAAGATATTCAGAAAAAGCCACTTTATCATCTGCATATGTTTTATTTAGCTCATACTCTTTTGGAATCCAAGTTGATAAATCAGAAATATTATGTTGAATCAGAGCTTCCAGGCAATCGATCGCTTTATATATCTTAGCCTCAATCGTTTCTCGTCCTTCCATCTCATCATATAATGATATCATTTCAGCAGTATAATTACCGGGCAAAGTTTTTACCCAGTTGTATAATTCTTTTTCTTCTGCCTGTTCGTCAGCAGATGTCTTATCAAATGTAGGAATATCTCCGGTAAATGCTTCTCCCAAATCGTGAATGATACACATTTTTATAACCTTATCCATGTCAACTTCCGGAAATTCATCTTTCATAAAGAAAGCCATTAAAGTCATCATCCAACTATGTTCAGCGACACTTTCATGTCTGCCATTTTTAGTATAACAATGTCGTGTTGTGTCTTTTAATCTCTCAGCGACATTTAATGCTTCTAATAGTTTTCTTGCTTTCATGTCCTATCCTCCATGTTATAATACTCATCAGAAATTCCAAGTTATCACTCAAGAATCTCGTAACCCGAGTGCTTGAGAATATCCAGTGCCTTTTGATAATTTTCTTTTTTTATCAAAACATAGTCCGTGTTATAAGTTGAAATTGCAAAAATCGAAATACTGTTTTTTGCCAGAATCTCTGTGATTTTAGATAGTATTCCAACCAAAGAGAAATCTAACATTCCTTGAATACGAAACCCTTTCCACCCATCATCACGTTGAATGATATTTGGTGGTACATCGCTGGTAATGCATACCAGGGATTTTTCTTCATCTGTTTTCCCGATGAAACAATATTCTGCATTTATGTTTACAAGTGAATAATCCATCACTTTATATACTGAAAAATCCTGATTGATCCTTTTTATTTCCATAATGTTTTCCTTCACAAAGTATGGTGGAATTTACCTCTGCACTGGAATTTACTTTTTCAAGTCATCCACCTTTCCATATACTGTCTGCCTGTAGTATGCAATGCTTCTGTAGTTCCTTATTCTGACCAGCCATATTTCTTCTATTTTCTCTGATCACCTCTTCCGAGAACCAATTGACATTTTACCGATAATTTGTTAATATACATAATAGAAATAGGCACTACCGATAGACGGTTGGCCAATTATGGTATCAAAAAAAGTAACCTTTCCTTGGCGTGGCGGTTACTTTTTTTCGTTTCTGATATACTCTAACAAGATCATGACAATGATAGACATCATCATGAGCATAATGCTCAGCATTTCAAAATCGTTCACAAGCCTCCCTCCTTTTCATCAAAGTCTTTTCAAGAGAATCAATGTATTCAGAGGGCATCGACCCTCTGTGAGGGACAACCGCCTACCGTTTTTCATGTAGTGCTATAGATCTATATTAACATTTTATTTTCCCAAATCCAATATCTATTTTGCAACATTTATATATATTATGAGCTTTTATTTTGATTCACCAACAAATTCTCATCCTCTTTCGGCAGAAATTTCGGATAAAAAATGGGATTTTACAGTATGATTCTTCTCTATATCCGAAAAAATCTCTCCAGGACCCCGCTTTTGAGAAATATTGGGGTCTCCGGAGAGATAATTTTATCTGAGATACATTTCCAGCTTAATCCTCATCATTTATGTCAATTTTTCCTGCTGCCAAGGGTCTCTGCCGGATATTTTTCTGTATAGACCCCGGCCGCCGGCGGATCGCAGAGATGCTCAGATGAAGGCTCCTTTGGGGAGTGCGGCTCTTACCATTTCCAGTTCTTCTATTACAATACAGTTCGGTATGCTGCCTTCCCTCACTGCCCGGACACACGCCTCGAAGTCCATCCACATCACAGATTCAATCTCGGATTCCTGGATCCGGAATTGATCTGTCTCCATATCTCTTTTCAGCAGATAGATGTTGCTGACCTGATTGTCACGGAAGGGCTTTCCATAAAAGGTTTCTTCCCAGCAGAGTTTTCGGGTTCCGCAGTATTGCAGTTCACTCTCCTTTGCAACGACCCCCAGCTCCTCAAAGAGTTCCCGGATGGCAGATTCCAGGTATCCGCATCCCGCTGGGATATGACCGGCGCTGGAGATATCATAACAGCCGGGGTGGGAATCTTTATCCCGGCTTCGTTTCTGCAGAAGCAGCTGCCATGCGCCTTCTTTTTCTCTCACAATCCATACATGAGAGGTTCTGTGACAAATCCCCTGTCTGTGGGCAGTCTCCCGCTCTACGGTTTTTCCGGTAGGATTTCCGTTTTCATCTACAATATCCAGTAATTCCATATTTCTTCCCTGTTACGCCAAAAATTTTGCCAGATATCCCTGCACAAAGATGAACAGGACGATCAGCGGCAGTACATAGGATACATATCCTCTGATCCATCGTGGGAACCTTGGGCCGTCACCGGTGTTGGCTTCCTTCAGGAAACGGTCATAGCCCCAACCGTAACGACTGGTACAAAACAGCAGGTAGACCAGGCTTCCCAGCGGAAGCAGGTTGTTGCTGACGAAGAAGTCTTCCAGATCCAGTACGTTGGTTCCTGCTCCCAGAGGCTGAAAACCGCTCCAGATGTTGAATCCGAAGATACAGGGCAGGGACAGCAGGATGATCAACACCAGATTTACCGCCACGGCTTTTTTTCTGGAGCAGCCGGTCAGGTCCATGGCAAAGGAAATGATGTTTTCGAACACTGCGATCACCGTGGACATGGCCGCAAAGCACATGAACAGGAAGAACAGGGATCCCCAGAGTCTTCCTCCCGCCATGGAGTTGAACACGTTAGGCAGGGTAATGAAGATGAGGCTTGGGCCGCTGTCTGCCTGAATGTTGTAGGCAAAGCAGGCCGGAAAGATAATGAGTCCCGCCATCAGAGCCACGAACGTATCGAGAACCGTCACGCTGACAGCCTCTCCCAGAAGAGCCCGTTCTTTTCCGATATAGCTTCCGAAGATTGCCAGGGCGCCGATTCCCAGACTCAATGTGAAAAAGGCCTGCCCCATGGCAGCAAATACAGCCTCCCCAAGTCCGGCTTCTTTCAGTTTCCCGAAGTCCGGCTTCAGATAGAACGCAAGGCCCGCTGCGCCGCCTTTTAATGTAACAGAATGAATGGCCAGTGCGATCATCAGGAACAGCAGACAGATCATCATGACTTTTGTGATCCGTTCCACTCCTTTTTCCAGCCCGCAGGCACAGATTCCAAAGCAGAGTATCACGATAAAGATCATGAATGCCGCCATCAGTCCCGGTTTGCCCATCAAACTCCCGAATTCTCCGGCCACCGCCTCTGCATTCAGGCCTTCGAAGCTGCCGGTCACCATTTTTCCAAAATAAAGGAGCATCCATCCGGCAATGGTGGTGTAGAACATCATCAGCAGATAGTTGCCTGCCATAGCTGCCCATTTGTACCAGTGCCATTTTGTTCCTTTGGGTTCCAGTACGTCGAAGGACAGTGCCGCACTTTTCTGGCTGGCACGGCCTACTGAAAATTCCATGACCACAATGGGCAGCCCCAGAACGATCAGGAAAAACAGATAGATCAGCACAAACGCTGCTCCCCCGTACACTCCTGTGATATAGGGGAAACGCCACACGTTCCCCAGTCCAATGGCACACCCCGCTGAGATCAGAATGAATCCCAGTCTGGATGAGAATTTTTCTCTTTCCATAATTGCTTTCAAATACCTCTCTGATTTTCCTGTGTTTCTTCCATCATCTCTTCCGCCTCTGCGATCCATCCTTCGATGATGTTCCAGATTTCCTCTCTTCCCTGCTTGGTCTCAGCCGAGAAGGGAATCACCATGCCCCCGGCTTTCATGCCAAGTCCGGTCCGGATTGCCTTTACCTGCTTCTGGATCTGACTTCTCTTGATCTTATCCAGCTTTGTGGCAATGATGATGGGTTCATATCCATTATATGTCATCCATTCATACATGGTTCTGTCGTTGGCAGAAGGGTCGTGGCGGATGTCTACCAGAAGAAAGACAGCCTTTAACATCCGGGATTTCTGAAGATAACGTTCGATCAGCTGTCCCCATTTTTCTTTTTCCGCCTGGGACACCTTTGCGTATCCGTATCCGGGAAGGTCTACCAGATACATGGCATCATTGATATTATAAAAGTTGATTGTCTGGGTCTTGCCCGGCTGGGAACTGGTGCGGGCCAGTGACTTTCGATTCATCAGCGCATTGATGAGGGAAGATTTTCCCACATTGGATTTTCCTGCAAATGCCACCTCGATCTTGTCATTAACCGGAAGCACGCTGGTCACACCGCAGACTTTTTCCAGTGATACGTTTTTAATGATCATCGGTTTTTCCTTTCCTGCTCTTCTTTCCCGTTTTCTTGTCCAATGCTTTCTCTGCAGCATCTCTCACCAGAGCCACCGGCAGGATATCTTCCATGGTTTCTGCAAACCGGATCTCCAGACCTTTTTTGATCTCATCGGAAATTTCTTCCACATCCGGTCTGTTCTTGGCAGGAACAAAGACGGTCTTCATTCCTGCTTTTTTCGCCGCCAGAAGTTTTTCCTTCAGACCACCGATGGGAAGTACTCTTCCCCGCAGGGTGATCTCTCCGGTCATGGCCACATCTGCCCGTACCGGAATCTCGGTGATGGCGGAGATCATGGCCGTTGCCATGGTAACACCGGCTGAGGGCCCATCTTTAGGAACAGCACCTTCCGGGATATGAATGTGGATGTCATGCTTGCGGAAATACTCATCGGAAATGTGATATTCCCCGCTGACAGAACGAATGTAGCTGATTCCCGCCTGGGCCGATTCTTTCATCACGTCTCCCAGCTGACCAGTCAGACGGAATTCCCCTCTTCCCGGCATGGTATTCACTTCGATCTGCAGCGTATCTCCGCCGACACTGGTCCAGGCAAGTCCCCGGACGATTCCCACTTCATTGCTCTCATTTAATTCTTTTACTGTATAGCGCACCTTGCCCAGATATTGCTCCAGATTGTCTTCCGTCACTTTGACGGACTTTTTCTTTTCCTCCAGAATCTCTCTGGCTGCCTTGCGGCAGATCTCTCCCAGCTTCCGCTCCAGTCCGCGCACACCGGCTTCTCTGGTATATCCCGAAATGATTTTTTTCAGAGCTCCGTCTGTCAGAGTGATCTTTGAGGAGGAGAGTCCATTGTGCTCCACCTGTTTTTTCCAGAGATGTTCTTTTGCAATATGGAACTTTTCATTTTCCGTATAGCTGGTGATCTCGATCAGCTCCATACGATCCAGAAGAGGTCTCGGAATGGTCTGTACATCATTGGCCGTAGCAAGGAACAGCACTTTGGACAGATCCAGTGGAATCTCCACATAATGATCCCGGAATTTGTAATTCTGCTCCGAATCCAGTACCTCCAGCATGGCGGAAGCCGTATCGCCCTTGTAATCACTGCTTAACTTATCGATCTCATCCAGCAGCATCAGTGGATTGGCGACGCCTGCCGTCCGCAGTCCGTTGGCGATCCGTCCCGGCATGGCTCCGATATAGGTTCTTCTGTGTCCTCTGATCTCCGCCTCATCCCGGACTCCACCCAGGCTGATGCGCACATATTTTTTATTCAATGCCTTTGCAATCGATCTGGCAATGGAGGTTTTTCCGGTTCCCGGCGGTCCCACCAGACATAGAATGGGTGTGTCTCCTTTTTTTGTCAGGATGCGGACGGAAAGGAACTCAAGGATCCTCTCCTTTACTTTCTCCAGGCCGTAATGATCTGCCTCCAGGATCTCCTTTGCACGACTGATATCTTTGCTGTCCTTGCTTTCCTTATCCCAGGGCATTTCCAGAAGGGTCTCAATATATCCCCGGATCACAGATGACTCTCCTGAGTTGCTTCCCGCATTCCGATACCGGTCGATCTCTTTTTTGATCTTTTCTTTTACCTCTTTAGAGGCTTTCAGCTGATTCAGCTCTTCCTGAAAAAGATCTGCCTCATTGACATTGTCCTCTTTTAATTCTTCACGGATCAGCTTCATCTGCTCCCGCATCAGATACTCTCTCTGATTTTTATCGATCCGTTCTTTTACCTTTTCCTGCAGCTCATGGCGGATCTCAAGAATATTGATCTCCTTTGCCATGATCGTGCAGAGCAAAAGACACCGCTCCCTGAGATCGGTCTCCTCCAGAACCTTCTGCTTCTCTTCATAATATAGCGGCAGGTTCATGGCAATCTGTCCTGCTGCCTTTTCCAGATCCTGGATCTCCAGGATCTGAGTCACCAGCTCCTTGCTCATCTTGCCATTCATCCTGCAGTAGGTCTCAAAGCTCTCCTTCAGGGAACGCAGCAGAGCTTCTTTCGTCTCTTCATCCAGGATATCCTCGTCTTCGAAAGTCATAATGTCGGCTTCCAGAAAACCGTTTTCCATGGTAAGCTCTGTCAGTTCCGCTCTCTGTTTTCCCTCTGCCAGCACTCTCAAAAGATTCTTGGGCAGCTTGACGACCTGCTTGATCTCTACGATGGTACCCACCCGGTAGAGATCTTTCATCTCCGGTTCCGCAACTTCCGAATCCCGCTGAGCGACCACAAAAAGTCTCTGCCCCTCCATCATCGCCTTTTCTACCGCTTTAACTGACATCTTCCTGCTGATGTCAAAGTGCACGATCATCGCCGGAAGAATCGTCATTCCACGGAGCGCTACCGTGGGAATATTCTTTATCATATCTGTCATGTATCTTTTCGCCTCCCAGGAAGCATTATACTGCTTCCTGTGTCATTACTACTTTATTCTTTGTATTTCTCACCGGAATCAGCCGTTCCTCGCTGTGGATCAGCTTCGGTTCTCCGGTTCCTTCCACCGCTTCCTTCGTGATCGTACATTCTGTAATAGTCTCATCGGAAGGAATGGTGTACATCATCTCCTGCATGGTATTTTCCATCACTGCCCGAAGTCCTCTGGCGCCTGTCTTACGCTCCATGGACTGATGCGCAATAGCTCTTACTGCATCTTCCTCAAAGTCCAGCTTTACACCGTCCAGCTCAAACAGCTTTTTGTACTGCTTGATAATGGCATTCTTCGGCTCCTGAAGGATACGTACCAGGGTATCTTCATCCAGCGCATCCAGGGATACTACTACCGGCACACGTCCCATGAATTCCGGGATCATGCCGTATTTTACAAAGTCCTGGGGAACGGCATTTTTCAGAACCTCTCCCACATTCTTTTCTTCTTTTGCTCCAAGAGTCCGGTTAAATCCTATGGTCTTAGTGTCCATTCTGGTCTCGATGATCTTATCCAGTCCCTCAAAGGCTCCGCCGCAGATAAACAGAATATCTGTGGTATCGATGGGAATCAATTCCTGCTGGGGATGCTTTCTTCCTCCCTGGGGCGGAACACTGGCAACAGTTCCTTCCAGGATCTTAAGAAGAGCCTGCTGCACGCCCTCACCGGATACGTCTCTGGTGATGGATGCATTTTCGGATTTTCTGGTGATCTTGTCGATCTCGTCAATATAAATAATTCCATGCTGGGCCCGGGCAATATCTCCGTCCGCAGCCTGGATAATTTTCAAAAGAATGTTTTCTACGTCTTCTCCCACGTAACCTGCTTCTGTCAGGGTCGTGGCGTCCGCAATGGCGAAGGGGACGTTGAGAAGTCTTGCCAGTGTCTGGGCCAGGTATGTCTTTCCGCTTCCTGTAGGGCCAAGCATGAGAATATTGCTCTTCTGCAGTTCCACACCCAGATCTTTTCCGGCCAGGATCCGCTTATAGTGGTTGTACACTGCAACTGCTAGTGCTTTTTTTGCGTTGTCCTGTCCGATCACATAGTCATCCAGCACTTCTTTGATCTCCTGGGGTTTGAGCAGATTGATTTCTTCGGTATCTTCCCTGGCATACTCTTCTGCCAACTCTTCTTCAATGATCTCCCGACAGATATCAACACAGCTGTCACAGATATAGACTCCGCCCGGTCCGGCGATCAGCTTGTGTACCTGATCTTCACTTTTATTGCAAAAAGAGCATCTGATCTTCTGCTCTCCGATTCTTCCTGCCATTTACTCTACCTCGCAACCATTTATTCAAGTTTGTGTCGTCAAATTTCCATTTTGCCAAATGCCCGATAAGACCCCTACAAAAATGCAGGAGTCTTATCTGCTGTACCTATGCCTGTCGGTTTGAGATCACCATGTCGATCAGGCCGTAGGCTTTTGCTTCCTCGGCTGACATATAGTGATCACGTTCCGTATCTCTTTCGATCACTTCCAGAGGCTGGCCGGTATTTGCCGCCAGATACTCGTTCAGTTTCTTTCTGGTCTTTAAAATCTCCTCCGCTACGATCTTGATCTCCGTAGCCTGTCCTTTTGCTCCGCCGGATGGCTGGTGGATCATGATCTGTGCATTGGGAAGGGCGATTCGTTTGCCCTTTGTTCCGCCTGCCAAAAGAAATGCTCCCATGCTGGCTGCCATGCCCATACAGATCGTAGATACATCGCATTTGATATACTGCATGGTATCGTAGATTGCCCATCCTGCTGTCACGGAACCTCCGGGACTGTTGATGTAAAGCTGAATATCTTTCCCCGGGTCTTCTGATTCCAGGAACAGAAGCTGCGCTACGATGGAGTTGGCACTGACATCGTTCACTTCTTCTCCCAGGAAAATGATTCTGTCTTTCAATAATCTGGAATAAATGTCATAGGAGCGCTCGCCCCTGCTTGTCTGTTCAATGACATAAGGTATATAAGTCACTGTTCTTACCTCCCATCCCGCAGACGGGTCTGTCTGCGTCTGAGCTTAGACTTCCTTTGCAGAATCTCTTACCAGATCTACTGCTGCCTGGATCTTCAGGTCATTCCTGATCTGCTCAAGGCCTGCTTCGCCCATAATCTCTTTGATCTTTTCTACTTCCATCTTATATGCTTCCGCCATCTTGTTCAACTCTTCTTCTACCTTCTCCTCAGAGATCTCGAAGTTTTCTGCTGCTGCGATCGCTTCCAGTGTCAGAGAATTCTTAATACGTGTCTCAGCTTCCGGTCTCATCTGCTCCAGCATCTTGTCTGCTGTCATACCGGTGAACTGGAAATACTGCTCAACGCTCAGTCCCTGAGACTGCAGTCTTCTTGCAAAATCTTCTGCCATGTTTCTTACCTGACTGTCGATCATTGCTGCCGGAATATCCATCTGTGCGTTTTCTACCGCTTTTTCTACTGCAGCCTTCTCTTTTGCATTCTTTGCTGCTGTCTCTTTCTTCTCTGTCAGTTTCTTTCTGATGTCTTCTTTGTACTCAACCAGTGTGTCAAAATCAGATACATCCTGAGCGAAGTCATCATCTGCTTCCGGAAGCTCTTTTACTTTGATCTCATTGACTTTGCATTTGAATACAGCAGCTTTTCCTGCCAGTTCTTTTGCATGGTATTCTTCCGGGAAGGTTACATTTACATCCAGCTCTTCACCGATCTTTGCGCCTACCAGCTGATCTTCAAATCCCGGGATGAAGCTTCCGGAACCGATAGTCAGGTCATAGTTCTCAGCCTTGCCGCCTTCAAAGGGAACACCGTCTACGGAACCGTCAAAATCAAGCTTGATCATATCGCCGTTTTCTACTGCTCTGTCATCTACATCGATGGTTCTGGAGTTATTCTCTCTCTCTTTATCCACTTCAGCCTGGATCTCTTCTTCTGTTACTTCGATCTCTGACTTCGGAACTTCCATTCCCTTGTATTCGCCTAAGGTTACTTCCGGTTTTACAGCTACTTCAGCAGTAAAGATGAAAGGTTTTCCTTTTTCGATCTGTACTACTTCGATCTTCGGTTGGGAAACCAGTGTCAGATCACACTCAGCTGTTTCTTTATCGTATGCACCCGGAATCAGGGCATTGGCAGCATCTTCATAGAAGATTCCTGCGCCGTACATTTTTTCGATCATTGCCTGAGGAGCTTTTCCTTTACGGAAGCCCGGGATGTTGATTTTGTTTTTATTCTTCTGGTATGCACTCTGTGTTGCTTTCACAAACTCTTCTGCGCTGACTTCAATTGTCAGTTTTACCATATTGTGCTCTAATTTTTCTACCTGCAGACTCATCTTAGATAGTTCCTCCTTCATTTGCTTCTCATCTCTTTTACGGGAATACAATACTTTCCCATACTTACAGTCATTTTACTATGATAGCATAGTTCTCCCTAAATAGCTAGTCCCTTTTTTACGAAAAATCAACACAATCAGGGTCTTTTGTAAAGAATGGACGCTGCGATCTGCTCTGATTTTTTCTCTCCGCACAACTGCTTCACCAGTTCCAGGGCAAAATCGATGGCCGTTCCCACGCCTCTGCTGGTGGTGATATTGCCGTCCACCTCTACATTATCGCTTCCGATGGCCGCTCCGGTCAGCTTTCCCTCACATCCCGGATAGCAGACTGCCGTCCGTCCCCGCAAAAGTCCCAGGCCTCCCAGCACAGTGGGTGCCGCACAGATCGCTGCCAGGCCGGTTCCCTTTGCCGCTGCATTTTTTAAGAGTGTACCTAAGCCTTCATGCTCCGCCAGATGAGTGGTTCCCGGCATGCCGCCCGGAAGAAGCAGAACATCTGCGTCCGAAGCATCGATTTCCTCAAAGAGAGCATCTGCTGTCACCGGGATCTTATGGGATCCTGACACAGTCCTGTTCCCGTTTATGGATACGGTCACTACTTCCACTCCTGCTCTGCGCAGAAGATCCACCGCAGTCAGTCCTTCCACTTCCTCAAAACCATCAGCCAGAAATACATATACTTTACTCATATCTTCTATCTTCCTTTCCGTTTTCCATCAATGCAGACTACTTTTTATCATATCAGAACTTTTCTGCTTTTACCAGTTCCCCACACAGAAAATTTTTCAAGTATGCCGCAGGCGCACTTGCTGCGAGGCATAGCTTGACAGCATTTCCCCGCTTTGTTACAATTATTTGCAGATAATTCTATATCAGATGAGGGATGGATACCCGCCACTGATATATATTTCTTGCTCACCGCCTGGAGAGGCGGGATTCATCTTCCATCTTCTGTATCTTGCTGGAGGTATTTATGGAAATTGAACGAAAATTTTTAATTACTTCATTACCGGAACACCTGGAACAATATGAAAGTCGTCTGATCGAACAGGGTTATCTCTGTACAGACCCGGTCGTCCGCATCCGCCGTCAGGATGACGATTTTATCCTGACCTACAAGGGTCGGGGCATGATGACCCGGGAAGAATATAACCTGCCTCTTACAGAACAGGCTTATTATCATTTAAAAGAAAAAATTGACGGCAATCTCATTTCCAAACAGAGGTATCTGATTCCGCTGAAAAATGGTCTGACAGTCGAGCTGGATCTCTTCCGTCCTCCTTTTGAACGACTGATCCTTGCCGAAGTGGAATTTCCAGACGAAGAGACCGCCAACTCCTTCGTATCACCCTCCTGGTTCGGAAAAGAGGTTACCTTTGACGGAACCTATCACAACAGCCATCTGAGCCAGATGGCCCTTTCATCCATTCAGGAGGAGTTATGAATCATACCCTTGGGCAAAAAATGAAGTTTCTTCGGGAAAACCGGCTGTACACACAGACACAGGTCAGTGATCTGCTTCATATAGGCCGCTCATCCTATGCCAATTATGAGATCGGCAAACGGGAACCTTCCGTGAATTTCCTGGTCACTCTTGCAGACTTTTATCAGGTCACTGTAGACTATCTGGTACGCAGCAGCTTTCCTGCGGATCTGGCCGAGTATCAGCACTATATCCAGTTTTTGACCCTGTTCAAAAAGCTGGATCCGGAGGCCTACTGCACCAGCATGGAGCTTATGACCTGTTATGTCAAAAAGAAGCTCTGGGAAACGAAAAAGAAGCAGGATCCTGCCCGGCTTCAGCCGACGGTTCCCACTTCCGGGTTTCTCATGTAACCGGCTGGTCTTCACCATCCGGATATTGTATGTGAAGCAGCGTCAGCCCCTGTGGCGGCGCTGTTTCTCCTGCCGCCTGACGATTTTTCGCTGCCAGAATTTCCTTCATATAAGATGGTTCATAATATCCGCTTCCCACTCTTAACAGGGTTCCTGCAATGATCCGCACCATATTATAAAGGAATCCGTTTCCGCAGATCCGCATCCGGATCAGATCCCCTTCTTTTATCAGATCCAGCGAATAAATGGTACGTACCGTATTATCTACTTCCGCCTTATAAGTACTGAGGCTCTTAAAGTCATGCTCACCCACCAGATAAGAGGCTGCTTCTCTCATCTTTTCTACGTCAAGGGGATAATAGGCAAACAGGGAGTACAGTCTCTGGCAGGGATCCGGAAATCTCCTGTTCAGGATCCTGTACTCATAGGTCTTCACCGTCCGGCAAAACCGGGGATGGAAGTCCGGCGACACCTGTGCGGACTCCTGGATCCGGATATCCTGCGGAAGCCTGGTATTTAAGGCATAGGAGATTTTTTCCGCCGGCATTCTGGCAGAAGTGTCAAAGACTGCCACATTTCCCATGGCATGGACCCCAGCATCGGTCCGGCTGGCTCCCGTTACCCGGATGGGTTCTCCAAGAAGCTCCGAAAGATGCTGATTCAATACTTCCTCTACGGTGATCCCGTTTGGCTGGATCTGCCAGCCGCAGTAATTCGTGCCGTCATAGGACACGATCAGCTTCACTCTTTTCATCATTTCTACTAAATTCCGACAATTCTCTTCGCTGCATACATCACACACAGATAGCCGATCATGGTCAGATAGGCGATCCGGTCCTGTCTGTGGTACTGAAGCGGTCTCATTTTGGTTCTTCCCTCTCCCCCGTGATACCCTCTGGCTTCCATCGCCATAGCCAGGTCATTGGCCCGGCGAAATGCGGAGATAAACAGCGGCACCAGAAGAGGCACCATGCTTTTGGCCTTCTGAATGATTCCGCCGCTTTCAAAATCTGCTCCTCTGGCCATCTGCGCCTTCATGATCTTATCCGTTTCTTCCAGAAGAATCGGGATAAACCGGAGGGCAATGGACATCATCATGGCCACCTCATGGACCGGCACATGAATCTTATTCAGGGGGCGAAGTCCTTTTTCCATTCCGTCTGTCAGCTCATTGGGTGTGGTGGTCAGAGTCATCACTGAGGATCCAATGATCAGATAGACCAGACGGATTGCCATAAAGACTGCTGTTTTCACACCTTCCACCGTTACAGTCAGCTTCCAGATATGAAAGATGGGCGTGCCCGGTATGACAAACAGATTGAATAAAACAGTGATCATCAGCAGGATCATCACTGCCTTCAGTCCTTTAACCATGAATTTGAAAGGTACCCTGGATGCCCATATCACCCCAGCCAGAAACAGGGTAGCCACTGCATAAGCTGCAAAGGACTTGAATAAAAACAGGGAAAGAATAAACAGGATCGTTCCCACCAGCTTGGTTCTGGGATCCAGCTTATGAATCACGGAATTCGCCGGATAATATTGTCCGATTGTAATATCTCTAATCATGCTCTCATACACTCCAGAATTGACTGTTTTGCTTCCTCCACGGTGGTGGCCGTGACATCCACATCCATTCCCTTTTTCTTCAGTTCCTGCATCAGATAGGTGACCTGAGGCGCCGCAAGACCGATGGATTCCAGTTCCCGATAGTGTTCAAATACTTCCCTGGGTGCCCCGTCAAAACGAACGCTTCCCTCATCCATCACGATGATCCGCTCCACATATTTTGCCACATCCTCCATGCTGTGAGACACCAGGATCACGGTAATTCCCCGTTCTTTATGAAGCTTTGCGATCTGATCCAGGATATCATCTCTTCCCCTGGGATCCAGGCCCGCTGTGGGTTCATCCAGGATCAGCACCTCAGGTTCCATGGCAAGGATCCCTGCGATGGCCACTCTTCTTTTCTGTCCTCCTGACAGCTCAAAGGGAGATTTTTTATAATGTTTTTCTTTGAGTCCCACCTGCTTTAATGCGGCATATGCCCTCGCCTCAGCCTCTTCCCGGGATAATCCCAGATTCTTTGGGCCAAAGCATACATCCGCCAGCACATCAGTCTCAAAGAGCTGATATTCGGGATACTGAAATACCAGACCCACTCTGCTTCGCAGGTCTTTCATAGAGTATCCTTCTTCATATATGTTTCTGCCATTATCATAGATCACGCCTCCTGTGGCTTTGATCAGACCGTTAAGATGCTGGATCAAGGTGGATTTTCCAGATCCGGTATGCCCGATGATTCCGATAAACTGGCCATTCGGGATCTCAAGATTGATATCCTTCAGCGCCTTCTTTTCGTAGGCTGTCCCCTGTCCGTATATATAATTCAAATGCTCGATTTTCATTGACATAGATTATCTCCTGATCCGCTCCAGTTCCTGTACCAGCTCTTCGGTAGTCAGGATACCGTCCGCAATATCCAGTCCGCTTTTTTTCAGTTCATGGGCCAGCATGGTGATCTGAGGCACATCCAGCCGGTGCTCTTTTAATTCCTCCACTCTGGAAAATACTTCTCTCGGTGTTCCCTGCATCAGAACCTTTCCCTGATCCATCACAATGACTCTGTCCGCATAGATGACCTCTTCCATGTAATGAGTAATCAGGATGATGGTTACGTTCTCCTGCTGATTCAGCCGTCTTGCCGCACGGATCACTTCGCTTCTGCCCACGGGATCCAGCATGGCAGTGGGTTCATCCAGCACGATACATTTGGGATGCATGGCTACAACCCCCGCAATGGCCACTCTCTGCTTCTGGCCGCCGGAGAGCTTATTGGGAGAGTGATGACGGTATTCCCACATTCCCACGGTCTTCAGTCCTTCTTCTACTCTTTCTTTGATCTCCTCCGTCGGCACTCCCATATTTTCCGGTCCGAACGCCACATCTTCATCCACCACGGTGCCGATGATCTGGTTGTCCGGATTCTGAAATACCATGCCTGCACACTGGCGGATCGCCCAGAGCTTTTCGCTGTCCTTTGTGTCTTTTCCATCCACGAAGACGCTGCCCTCTGTAGGGAGCAGGATCGCATTCAGATGCTTGGCCAGGGTGGATTTTCCCGAACCGTTATGTCCCAGGATAGCGATAAACTGCCCCGGTTCCACATTCAGGTCAACGTCATCAACGGCACGGTAGCTTGATTCTACCCTGCCGTCTTCGCCGTATCGTAAATAATCATGTATCAGTTTTTTTACTTCAATGATGCTCATAGTTGTCTATCCCCGGCTGCTCAGCCTTGTCAGATGAAAAATTTCTTTTGCCAGTTCTTCTGTCAGATCGGACTTCAGCATTCTCCATTTCCAGTTATCCCCCAATGTGGACGGGAAATTCATTCTGGCTTCTTTTCCAAGCCCCAGATAATCCTGAATGGGAATGATGCAGGTATTGGCACAGCTTAACATGGCCAGACGAATAAAATCCCAATGTACTTTATTTCTTGGTGTATGGGCATTGTTCATATAGTCTTCTACAAATGCCGCCACCTCTTCTGTCATGCCGTCATACCACTGCATCAGGGTCTCGTTATCATGGGTTCCTGTATATACCACACAGTTTTTATCATAATTATGAGGCAGATGTTCACTGGTACCGGTGGCATCAAAGGCAAATCCAAGAACCTTCATATTCGGATAACCGCTGTCTTTTACCAGCTTGCGCACCGTATCTGTCTGAAATCCCAGATCCTCTGCAATGACCGCTTTATGTCCAAGCTTTTCTTCCAGAGTACGGAAAAGCTCCATTCCCGGACCTTTCTCCCAGTGACCTCCCACTGCCGTCTCATCACCGTAAGGAATGGAAAAATACTCATCAAATCCGCGGAAATGGTCAATGCGGACCACATCATAGAGCTTATAGCAGTGCTCCATTCTGCGGATCCACCAGTCATAATGCTGATTTTTGTGTACATCCCAGCGATACAGAGGGTTGCCCCACAGCTGCCCGTCCTCGGAAAATGCATCGGGAGGACAGCCTGCCACTGCTTTCGGTCTTCTGTCCTCGTCCATCTGGAACAGATCCGGATGTGCCCAGGCATCTGCACTGTCAAGAGCTACATAAATAGGAATATCCCCTACAATGCGGACCCCCTTTTCGTTGGCATAATCCTTCAGCTTCGTCCACTGCTCCATGAATTTGAACTGAAGATACTCATAAAACTCGATCTCTTCTGCATATTCTTTATAATAATAGTCCAGGGAATATCCCCAGCGCAGGCGGATATCATCTGCCCATTCCAGCCAGGATGCTCCGTCAAAGCAGTTCTTGACGGTCATAAACAGCGCATAATCCTTCAGCCAGGACCGGTTTTCCTCTACGAATTTCTGAAACTCCGGATCCGAAGCAATCTCACTTCTTTCATATGCCTTCCGAAGCAGCTCGTAACGGTTCTCATACAGAAGCCCGTATTCCACATAACGCCTGTTTATTTCACAGTCTGCCTGTTCGCATTCTTCTTCTGTCAGTACTCCTTCTTCCACCAGTGCATCCAGGTCGATGAAATAAGGGTTTCCGGCAAAGGTGGAAAAGGACTGATACGGGGAATCTCCGTAACTTGTGGGTCCCAGAGGGAGTATCTGCCAGTAAGTCTGTCCGGCTTCCACCAGGAAATCCACAAAATCATATGCTTCTTTCGTAAAACCGCCGATTCCGTAAGGCGACGGAAGGCTGCTGATCGGTAATAAAATTCCACTTTTTCTGCTCAATTTCAATAACTCTCCTCATCCATAAATTCATGTGCTTTCATCAGACCTGTCCGGATCATCTGGTCCGGCGTCTGTCTATCTTTCTGGAAATGTACATTCCGATTCCCTGCATGATCTGTACCAGCAGCACCAGAATGATTACGGTCACGATCATGATATCCGCCTGATAGCGATAATATCCGTATCGGATCGCAATATCACCAAGTCCGCCTGCACCTACCGTACCTGCCATGGCGGAATATCCCAGGATCGTACCTGTAGCGATGGTGGCATTGACCACCAGAGAAGTTCTGGCCTCTGTCAGCAGTACTTTATAGACAATGGTCCAGGTGCTTGCGCCCATACTCTGAGCTGCCTCGATCACCCCGTGATCGACTTCTTTCAGAGAAGATTCCACCATTCTGGCAATGTAGGGTGCCGCTGCTATGGTCAGCGGTACGATCATTGCTGTGGAGCCATAAGTCTTTCCAACGATCACTCTGGTCAGCGGCTGAATCAGGATCAGCAGGATCAGAAACGGAATGCTTCGAAACACGTTGGAAACCGCATCAAATATTTTATAGACAGACGCATTGGGACGGATCCCGTCCTTGTCTGTGACAGTCAGAATAATGCCCATGGGAAGTCCCAGTACATAGCCTAAAAAGGAAGAAACCAGCGTCATGTAAAGAGTTTCTCCGATTCCACGGACGATCATCATTATTACTTCATTATCCCACATAATCTTCCAACTCCTCCACTGATAATCTTGCCCCCTTTAAATAGGCGATCATTTTGTCTGCAATCTCCGTATCCTCCGGAAGCTGCAGCACCATTTCTCCCTGTGCCACTCCATCCAGATCCCTGGTATTGGCATACAGGATATTCACCGGTGTCTTACAGGCCAGTACCATATTTCCGATGACCGGTTCGAAGGATGAATTCTCTGTAAAGACGATTCTCACGCACCGTTTTCCCTTCATCTCGGCAATGCGTTCCATTCCCTGATAGATCAGCTTTTTCGCTTCTTTGGATTTTGGTGACTGGAAGATCTCTTCTACTGTTCCGTGTTCTGCCAGTTTGCCCTTATCGATAATGGCTACATGGGTACAGATCTCCTGCACCACCGCCATCTCATGGGTGATGATCACGATGGTGATCCCGTACTTCCGGTTGATCTCCTTTAACAGCTGCAGAATGGATTTTGTGGTCTGAGGATCCAGTGCACTGGTCGCCTCATCACAGAGCAGGATTTTGGGATCGGATGCCAGGACTCTGGCAATGGCCACACGCTGCTTCTGTCCTCCGGAAAGCTGTGCCGGATATGCCTTTGCCTTTTCTTTCAGACCTACGATCTCCAGATATTCCATGGCTTTTTTTCTGGCTTCATTTTTTCTGATCCCTGCGATCTCCATGGGGAAACATACATTGTCAATGACGTTTCTCTGCATCAGAAGATTAAAATGCTGAAAGATCATTCCTATATCTTTCCTTGTCTCCCGAAGCTCCTTTTCAGACAGAGCCTTCAGATCTTTTCCGTCCACGACCACACGCCCGCCGCTGGGACGCTCAAGAAAGTTCAGGCATCGTACCAGGGTACTCTTTCCTGCACCGGACATACCGATAATTCCGTAAATATCACCTTTATTAATATCCAGGTTCACATCGTGAAGAGCCTGCACATTCATATCTTTTAATCTGAATTCCTTATCCAGATGCTCGATTCTGATAATCGGATCCATGCTGCACCTCCCAAAAACATTTCCCGCAGCAGTCAGAAATTCCATCCTGCCGCCTTTTCACCTGCCGTTTAGTATAACGTAAAAGCAGGGCGGTTGCAAGATAAAATCCTGCATCCGCCCCCATTTTTCATTTCGTATTAATTTTATTCTGCTGCCTCGGTTGCTGCTTCTGTTGTTTCCTCTGCTGCCTCGGTTGCTGCTTCTGTTGTTTCCTCTGCTGCTTCAGCATCTTCGGATTCTTCAAAAGGAATCACTGCACCGTCATAGTTATCTTTGATAAATGTCTTGATCTCATCAGATTTCAGTACATCTACCAGTGCCTTGATGCCTTCGTTTTCTTCATTTCCTTCTTTTACAGCAATGATATTTACATAAGTCTTTGCTGCTTCAGAATCGGAAGATTCATATGCGATGGAATCTTTTGCTACGGAGAAGCCTGCTTCCAGTGCGTAGTTTCCGTTCAGTACCACGAATGCCACTTCATCTTTGACTCTGGATACCTGAGCTGCTTCCAGTTCCTGGATCTTCACGCCCTTTGGATTTTCTTCGATATCATTTACGGTAGCGGTCAGGCCTGCACCCTCTTTCAGGGTCAGCACACCATTGTCCTGAAGCAGAAGAAGTGCTCTTGCTTCATTGGTGGTATCATTGGGAACTGCGATCACATCGCCCTCTTCCAGTTCATCCAGGCTGCTCTTTGTACCCGGATAGATTCCGAACGGTTCGTAATGGATATCACCTGCATCTACCAGATGAGTTCCCTGCTCTTCGTTGAAGCTTTCCAGATAAGGAACATGCTGGAAATAGTTTGCATCAAAATCTCCGCTCTCTACTACCAGGTTCGGCTGTACATAGTCATTGAATACAGTCACATCCAGTTCCCATCCCTGCTCTTCCAGGATCGGCTTTGCCTGTTCCAGGATCTCTGCATGAGGTGTTGCAGATGCTGCTACTTTGATTGTTCCCTCTGCTGCTGCCGGTACAGCCATAGATGCTGCCAGAGCTCCTGCCAATACTGCTGCTGCTAATTTTTTCATGATTTTGTCCTCCTCTTTTTATTTCCTACTTCTTAACTAGGAATACTATGTTTTATATCATATACCTGCTTTTCCATCTTGTCAAGAATTTTTTATTCAGAATTTTTTCAAATGGAAAACAGGCTTATGAACCTCTTTTCTCTGTCGGTTATCCTGCTCTTATAAGTCCCAGGCTTTCTCCAAGGCGAATGGATGCTCTGTTTCCCGGAGAGGTTCGAAAACAGACTCTTTCCAGTAAAAGCTCCCGCTTTCCAAATTCCAGAATCGCCCCGGCAGCCTCTTTTGCATATCCCTGCCTTCGGTATGCTTTCCCGATCAGGTAGGCAAGCTCTGTCTGATCCCCGTATTCCTGAAATCCGGCCCGGCCCAGCACGACACCTGTCTTTTTATCCGCCAGGGACCAGATCCCATACCCGTAAAAGGGATATCGGTATCTGATATAGCTTTCCAGCTCCTTTGCCGCATCTTCTGCCAGCGGAACCACATCCGGATTTCCTTTTTCTTCTTCATACATTTGAAGAAAAAACGGAAGATCCTCCAGCACGCTTTCCCTGATATAAAGCCGTTCTGTCTCTGCGATCAGCCAGGGGAGATGATAATGGCGCTGCCATACTTTCGCCAGAAGCTCCTCGTCCGGTTCCTGTTGATCCTCCTCCATACAGAGAATAAGATCCACCCCGGATACTTTCGCTCCCTGACCCACATCTGCAAAGATGCAGGGAAGTCCCGCCTTTCCCAGCCGGACTGCATACTCCGGGATACCCGTCAGATACACCACCCCATCTTCCATCACCACCGGCTCTGCCAGTGCCCGCTCAAGGCATTCTCTTTTGCAGATCCATCTGGCTGAAATCAGGGGCTTCAACAGATTCATGGCGCCTTTCAGCATTTCTCCGGTTCCGGATATTCTACGCCAAAAGTCTCCACCGTCATGGACCCTATCTTCTGATCATCCAGCGGTCTGTCACTGTAGTCGGTATCCACTTCTGCGATCTTATTCACGACATCCATGCCCTCGATCACTTTGCCGAATGCTGCATAGGCACCATCCAGATGGGGAGAGGTCTTGTGCATGATGAAGAACTGTGAGCCTGCGGAATTGGGGTTCATGGCTCTCGCCATAGACAGCACGCCTTCTGTGTGCTTCAGGTCATTTTTAAAATGGTTCTGACTGAATTCCCCTTTAATGCTGTATCCCGGGCCTCCCATACCTGTTCCCTGCGGGCAGCCTCCCTGAATCATAAATCCTTCGATCACTCTGTGAAAGATCAGTCCGTCATAAAAACCTTTCTTTACCAGACTGATAAAATTATTTACGCTGTTGGGAGCGATCTCCGGATACAGCTCCGCTTTCATGACATCTCCATTTTCCATGGTAATGGTTACGATTGGATTTTTCTGCATGATGTTTCTCCTTTTCTTTGTTTCATTGTAGCTATTATAACGGTTGTCTTATCTGCTTGCAAGACATTTCATTATGATCGTGAATATCCTCCTACAGCATTCCTGCAAAAACGGAAGCTCCCACCACCGTCAGAAGTCCCGCTACTGCAATGGACAGGCTGCTCATGGCCCCTTCGATCTCTCCAAGCTCCAGTGCCTTGGCTGTTCCAATCGCATGAGCCGAGGTGCCAAGAGCCAGACCTACTGCAATCGGTTCCCGGATCCGGAATAACCGGCATACCACTTCACCAATGATATTTCCCAGCACACCGGTGACGATGATGATCGCCACGGTAATGGTTGTGATTCCGCCCAGTTCCTCCGACACGCCCATTCCGATGGCTGTGGTGATGGATTTTGGAAGCAGCGTCACATAGTATTCATGGCTCAGTCCAAAGATCCAGGCCAGTCCCAGAACACTTCCCAGGCTTGAAAATACCCCGGATACGATTCCCAGTATCACCGCCAGCAGATTCTTTTTCAAAAGCTCCAGCTGCTGATACAGCGGAATAGCCAGACACACGGTGGCCGGCGTCAGAAGGTAACTTAAATATTTTGCGGACTCGTTATAACTGTCATAATCCACGCCCAGAAGCTGAAGCATCAGAATGACAAAAATAATAGATATCAGCAGGGGATTTAAGCATCCCCACTTCAGCTTTTTTCTTAAATAAGTTCCGATGGCATATCCGATGATGCTGACTGCCACTCCAAAATACATGGAATTGCACAAAAACTCTTTCACTGTTCCCCACCTGCCTTCTTTTTCTTTCGAATCACAGCCTGGGCTACCCGCCCGGTTACTGCCATCACGACCACAGTAGTGAGAACTGTGATCACTGCGATGGGGATCAGCACTTTTCTCAGTTCATCCCACACCAGAATCAGCCCAACGGCTGCCGGAATGAACATGGGCGGCATAATCTCCAGCAGAAGATCGCCTGCCAGCTTGACCTGTTCCAGCCTGATCACTTTCGTCATCAGAAATACCAGCATCAGAACCAGACCATAGATGCTGGCTGGAATCGGCAGAGGAAGAAGGGCATGCAGCGCTTCTCCCAGGAATGTCACAAATAAAATAATACCCAATTGATAAAATAATTTCATACTGCTCCTCCGTTTTTATAACAGACTGCCGCAGACAGTCTGCTTTCTCTTTTTACAGATCAATCGTAAGCTCCACCGGACAGTGATCCGATCCGAAAATCTCCGTGTGAATCTTTGCATCGATCAGCTTTTCCTTTAAGCTCTCTGACACACAGAAATAGTCGATCCGCCATCCTGCGTTTTTCTCTCTTGCCCGGAACCGGTAGGACCACCAGGAGTAGACCCCCTCCTGATCCGGATAAAAATACCGGTAGGTATCGATAAAGCCTGCATCCAGAAGCGCAGAAAATTTTGCCCGCTCCTCATCGGTAAACCCGGCGTTTTTCCGGTTAGTCCTGGGATTCTTCAGGTCGATCTCCCGATGGGCCACATTCAGATCTCCGCAGAAGACCACCGGTTTTCTGGTTTCCAGTTCTTTCAGATAGGAAAGAAAGGCATCTTCCCACTCCATCCGGTAGGGAAGTCTGGCCAGTTCATTCTGGGAATTCGGTGTATAGACCGTCACCAGATAAAAAGAATCAAATTCCAGGGTGATCACTCTTCCCTCTTTATCATGTTCCTCTTTTCCGATTCCATACGCCACAGACAGCGGCTCCTGTCTGGTAAACACGGCAGTTCCGGAATATCCTTTTTTCTCGGCGTAATTCCAGTACTGATGGTATCCTTCCAGATCAAGATCGATCTGTCCTTCCTGAAGCTTGCTCTCCTGAATGCAGAAAATATCCGCATCCGATTCTTTCACATAATCCGGAAACCCTTTCTGTACGCAGGCCCGCAGCCCGTTTACGTTCCAGGAAATCATTTTCTTCATCCTGTCATCCTCCTGTCCTTTTCTTCCTTTTATCCCTGTCTTCTATGCCGAAGCTCAGCTTCCGCTGTACTGATGCAGCGCTTTCAGGATACTTCGAAGCTCCTCAATGGGAATCTGTCCCGGTGCCGAAGCTTTTCCTACCATGGCAAAAGTAAGGGCGGAGCCGAATACTTCTCCTGCCAGCCTGCTTAAGACGCCCTGTCCTCCCATAGACATTGTGATGACCGGTGTCTTCGGATGTTCTCTCTTCATCCTCTCTGTGGCAGATAATAAATGGAGCACATCACGTCTGCTTTTTGGCATCACCGCAATCTTGGCCACATCCATGCCAAGCTCCTGCATCCGGCACAGCCTGGCCACCATTTCTTCCTCTTCCGGAGTTTTTTCAAAATCATGATTGGAGCCGATCACGATCATTCCATGTGCATGTGCGGATGCGATCAGCCTGTCTGCTGTCTGCTCTCCCAGGAACAGCTCCACATCCACCGCATCTGCCAGTCCGGATCCGATCACTGCCTGATTGATCTCTTCATATTCTTCAGTCGAAAGTTTCTGTTCTCCACCTTCTGCTTTCGTTCGTATCGTAAAAAGAAGGGGTGTCTCCTTCAGGATCTGCCGCAGAATGGACAGGCATGCTGCCACCTCTTCCGGCTCTCGGATGCTCTTCAGGAAATCTCCTCTCCACTCTACCAGATCCGGACAATGTTCCATCACCGTTTTTGCTGCTGTTTCTATTTCTTCTCTGCATGTTCCGACGATGGGAACACAGATTTTCGGGAGTCCTTCTCCCAGAGTCAACGTTCGTATCTTTGTCATCGATTTCTTCTCCTCCTGCGGCCGGGCCGCATCTTCCGGAATTCTTTTCTCAGTTTGATTCCGTCTTAGTATAGCAACCTGATTTTAGGAATGCAAGAGACAATCGCATCTGGACACCATTTCCAGTGCATGGTATGATAAACCCAAAACAGATCGATCTGCTTACGCAGACACCATGAAAAGGAGATTCCAAATATTATGATTACCGGAAAAACAAGACTGACCGGACTGCTGGGAAGCCCCGTAGCTCACAGCATTTCCCCTCTGATGCACAATGAGGCCTTCCGCCTCCTGGATCTTGACTATGCCTATCTCTGCTTTGATCTCAAAGAAAAGGATATGGAGGATGCCGTAAAAGCCCTGAAGCTTCTGAATGTCCGCGGATTCAACTGTACCATGCCCGTAAAGATCCGCATGTGTGAACTGGCTGACCGCCTCTCTCCCGCAGCCGAGCTGATCGGTGCCGTCAATACGGTGGTAAACGAAAACGGCACCTTTGTGGGACACAATACGGACGGAATCGGTTTTACCGAGGCACTCCGTTCCTGCGGATACGAGGTCAAAGGCAAAAAGATCACTCTGCTGGGTGCAGGCGGAGCCGCCACCGCCATGGCTGTACAGGCCGCTCTGGACGGAGCTTTGGAGATCAACGTTTTCAACCGGAAAACACGCTCCTGGAGCCGGGGCCGGCAGCTGGTAGACAACCTCAACAAAAAAACTGCCTGCAAGGCTGCTCTTTATGATCTGGATGATGAGACGGAACTCCGCCTCCGTCTGGCTGACAGCGATCTTCTGGCCAACGGAACTCCCTCCGGCATGGCACCGGAAACGGATCTCACACCGATCACGGATCCCACCATGCTCCATGACGAGCTGACCGTCTTTGATGCCATATACAACCCCAAAGAGACCCGACTTCTCAGGGAAGCCGCACAACGTGGCTGTCATACCCAAAACGGCCTCTATATGCTGCTCTATCAGGGTGCCGCAGCCTTCCGTCTGTGGACAGGACAGGAAATGCCCGCAGAGCACATCAGGGAAAAATTTTTCCATTAAAAAATGCGCCCGGTAACTGATCACCAGTCACCGGGCGGCTCTTTTTTTACATAAATACTCCCGGCTCCCACCATGTGATCTCACCGGTCTCTCCTGTCTTTTTCATATCGATCAGTCTCTGATTTTTACTTCCCCGAAACTGAAGGCTGATGTCATACAGCTCCTGCACAAAGGGGCCGTCTACCAGCACATCGATCAGCTCCAACAGTTCGTCTGTCACTTCACAGTGTGCGCTGCCTTCCCGGATCTCCTCCAAGGTATTTCCGGAAAACATCCAGATATTTTTCTCCGGCAGCTCCTTTCTGACTTTTCGGATAAACGGAAGAAGCCCTCTCTGATTTTCCGGTTCAAAAGGCTCTCCGCCCAGAACCGTCAATCCATCTATATACACAGGTCTCATGCTCTCGATGAGCATTTCCTGCACTTCCTCCGTAAACGGATCTCCATACTGAAAATCCCAGGCCACACTGTTAAAACAGTTTTTACAATGCCTCCGGCACCCGGATACAAACAGACTTGTCCGCACTCCGGGGCCATTGGCGATATCACAGTATTTTATGGTTGAGTAATTCATGTCCTTCCTCTTTTCCTCTCAGGAATCCTACAGATGAAGTACTCTGTCTTTGATCTCCGCTGTTCTTCCCTGGTTCCAGAACTGAGTTCCGATATAACCGCAGGTACGGCGTGCCACATTCAGCTTGGACTGATCCCTGTTCTTGCAGTTCGGGCATTCCCAGACCAGTTTTCCGTCATCTTCTACGATCTGGATCTCCCCGTCATAACCGCACACCTGACAGTAATCACTCTTGGTATTCAGTTCCGCATACATGATATGATCGTAAATGTACTGCATTACACGGATCACTGCATCCAGATTGTTCTGCATATTGGGCACTTCTACATAACTGATGGCTCCGCCCGGAGACAGCTTCTGGAACTTGCTCTCAAATTCCAGTTTCTTAAATGCGTCGATTTTCTCTGTCACATGCACATGATAGCTGTTGGTGATATAAGAATGGTCTGTGATTCCAGGAATAGTGCCAAAACGCTTCTGAAGACATTTTGCAAATTTATAAGTCGTGGATTCCAGCGGTGTTCCATAAATGCTGAAATCAATATTATGTTCTTTTTTCCATGCTGCACAGGCATCGTTCATGTGCTGCATCACTGACAGCGCAAAAGGTGTTGCCTCTTCATCTGTATGAGATTTTCCAGTCATGTATTTACAGCACTCATACAGTCCTGCGTATCCCAGCGAAATAGTGGAATATCCGCCATACAGAAGCTTGTCGATGGTCTCTCCCTTTTTCAGTCGTGCCAGTGCACCATACTGCCAGAGGATCGGAGCCACGTCGGAAGGAGTGCCCTTCAGGCGCTCATGACGGCACATCAAAGCCTTATGGCACAGTTCCAGACGCTCATCAAAGATCTTCCAGAACTTATCCATGTCCTTACCGGAGGACAGTGCCACATCCACCAGGTTGATGGTCACCACGCCCTGATTGAAACGGCCGTAATATTTCGCTTCTCCGTTTTCATCCACATACGGTGTCAGGAAGCTGCGGCATCCCATACAGGTATAGCAATGGCCTTCTCCTTTTTTATCCACTTTATCTCTGAGCATGATCTTCTCGGAGATATAATCGGGAACCATGCGTTTTGCCGTACATTTTGCAGCCATCTTTGTCAGATAGAAATAGGGGGTTCCCTCTTTGACGTTGTCCTCTTCCAGAACATAAATCAGCTTCGGAAATGCCGGTGTCACCCAGACACCATCCTCATTTTTCACTCCCTCATATCTCTGACGCAGAGTCTCCTCGATGATCATAGCCAGATCTTTCTTTTCCTGGTTGTTTCTGGCTTCTCCCAGATACATGAAAATGGTCAGAAACGGAGCCTGTCCATTAGTGGTCATCAGTGTCACTACCTGATACTGAATGGTCTGGATTCCTCGCTTGATTTCTTCTTTCAGACGATCTTCGATGATATCACGAAGAACATTGTCATCCGGCCGGATTCCCAGCTTTTTCATTTCTGCCATAACATCTCTGCGGATCTTCTGACGGCTCACATCCACAAACGGAGCCAGATGGGTCAGACTGATGCTCTGTCCGCCATACTGGTTGGAAGCCACCTGAGCAATGATCTGCGTGGAAATATTGCAGGCAGTGGAAAAGCTGTGAGGCTTCTCGATCAGAGTCCCGGAAATAACGGTGCCGTTCTGCAGCATATCCTCCAGATTTACCAGGTCGCAGTTGTGCATATGCTGTGCATAGTAATCGGAATCATGGAAATGGATGATGCCCTCTTCATGAGCCTGCACGATCTCCTGGGGCAGCAGAAGACGTAAGGTCAGATCCTTGGATACCTCTCCTGCCATGTAATCTCTCTGCACACTGTTGACCGTCGGATTCTTATTGGAATTTTCCTGCTTCACATCTTCATTGCTGAATTCAATCAGGGACAGGATCCGCTTGTCTGTGGTATTGGATGTACGCTTCAGGCTCTGTACATAACGATAGGTGATATAGTGTCTTGCCACCTCAAATGCATTCTTCGCCATGATCTGGTTCTCTACCATATCCTGGATCTCTTCCACGCTCAGTGAATAGCTTCTGGAAGCACAATCCTCTTCTACATTTTTTGCAATTTCTTCTATCTGCTCCTCTGTCAGTCTCAGGTCTTCCTGTACTACGTTATTTGCCTTTCTGACTGCTGCCGAAATCTTCCCTCTGTCAAAAACGACTTCTGCGCCGTTACGTTTAATAATCTTCATATGAACTCTCCATCATTAATCTATCACTTGTGTTTGCGAGAACAGTATATACCCTATCTTGTGTATTTGTCAATGGTTTTATACAAGATATTGTGCATATATTGTGTTGCGTTTATTCCTTCTGATCGGAGATTTCATAATGCCTGTAAAATGTCACACGGTGGGAGGAAACTCATCTCATATTTGTTATCCACCGCTTAGCGCCCTACGCACTTGAAGCGGGGGGACACTCCGGCTGAAAGCTGTAATCGCTCGAGTTCCTCCGGTGTGTCCACATCCATCAGTTCATAAGGCTCGTCCATCTGCAGCGCCGCAACACGGTCCGGATACTGTTCTATCACCCGGCTTCCTCCCTTTCCTTCCGGAAGCGCCATCAGTTCCGGAAACGTCCATTTGGGGAACAGCACCGGGTTGCCCGGCTTATCGCCGCAGACAGGCCGACAGATCTGTTCCTGATCTTTTTCCCAATGTCGGATCAGTTCTGACACTGTTTTTCTGCTGAGCAGAGGCTGATCCGCAGGCAGAAACATACAACCGTCTGCATTTCCTACAGCCTCCAGTCCCAGACGAACCGTATCGCTTCGATGAGGAAGATCATGAAGCACCACTTCCACACCACGTTCCCTGCAAAGCCCGGCCACATCTTCATGGCGGGTCACCACGACCCGGTGCAGAGCCAGCCCTTCTGTAGCCTGCAGTGCACGAAGCACCATAGGTTCCCCGCCAAAGTCTGCCATCAGCTTATTGCCGCCAAAACGCCTGCCAAGTCCTGATGCCATAATGACGCACCCGATTGTTGGAAAATATCTGCGTATCAGCTCCCGGTTTGCCTGCGTACAGGCTTCCCGATACGCCTCATACCGCTCAAGCCATAACTTTCCCTCCGGTGTCAGCCTGCTGCCTCCTCCGTCTCTGCCGCCGGCAGTTCGTGCAGTCAGCGAAAATCCCAGGGCAGCTTCCGCATTTTTCAGCAGCTTCAATGCTTTTGTGTACGCCATATTCATGGACATGGCCGCAACGCGAAGGGATCCCTTTTCCTCTATGGCATGGAGAATCCGGGCAGGACCCTCTCCAAAAAATTTCTCACCATGATCATCAAGAAAGGTGATTCTTGTGATTGTTTTCATGTTGTTCTCTCCTGCCGTTGTTGTTCAAAAAATACAGCGATATTGTAGCATATCCATTTTGGGGTTGCAACCATATGGGCATAGAATGCCCTCTTTGCTTTTTTCATTCCCACATTTCCAAAAACCCCTTGATTTTCCTCACCAAAATGCTATACTAGTCTTATGCAGATATAGTTCATCGGTAGAACACCAGCTTCCCAAGCTGGGGAGGCGGGTTCGATTCCCGTTATCTGCTTTAAAAACCGACAGATGTGTATTTCTTCACACACCTGCCGGCTTTTCTTTTTCTGTTCTTTTATCCGAGCAGATCCAGTACCTGCTGCTTGGGTCTTGCCCCGAGAGCCCGGTTCACGACCTGTCCGCCTTTCATTACCACCAGCGTCGGAATACTGGTCACCTGGAAGGAAGCTGCCAGCTCCGGTTCCTCATCCACATTCACCTTGCCGACTGCAATGTCGCTTCTCTCTTCTGCGATCTCATCTACGATCGGAGAGAGCATGCGGCAGGGACCGCACCACTCTGCCCAGAAATCCAGCAATACTGTCTTACTGTTTTCGACTGCTTCCTTCTGAAAATTATCTTTTGTAATTTTGATCACTGACATATCGATACCTCCTGTTTTTCTGTTCGATTTCATATCAGGTGGAAGATGCCTTCCACGCCGGAACCCACAAGCGAGTCCTGAACTTTTTAAATTCTACATGAGGTAGTATAACACATTTCCTGCATTTTTCTGTAACAGTATCACAAATTTTAGTATCTTTTAATCTTTTTGGAAGGAGTCTTGGGAAATTCTGTGTCCCGCACCTTCAGGCGGTAGATTTTTTTATAAGCCGGAGCTCCCTGATTGTAAGTATCGATGACCTCCTGCAGTGCGCTCTTCACGTCCCGGATCCGTTTCTTTTTCATATAATCTTCATCCGGGAAGATCTCCGCCTCGATGACACCTTCACTCTCCCTTACCAGGATCTCTTTCACCAGACGGTGTTCCCCGATCTTGTTCTCCAGCTCTTCCGGTGATACATTTTCTCCGTTTTTGGTGATAATCAGGTTCTTCCTTCTTCCAGTCAGATAGACGAATCCATCCTCATCTACATAGCCAAGGTCACCTGTCCGCAGCCATCCGTCTACCAGTGTTTCTTTCGTCTCTTCCGGCATATTGTAGTATCCCATCATTACACTGCTTCCTCTTACCCACAGCTCATTCTCCACTGTCTTTGCCTCACAGTTTGGCAGAAGCTGTCCTACGGAATCTTTTCGGATATTCCAGCTTACATTGGTACTGATGACAGGGGCACATTCGGTCATTCCATATCCCTGCTGGATAGTGATTCCATAACTTTCGTACAGATCGATCATGGCTGGCGGAAGGTAGGCGCCGCCGCTGCAGATCGTATGGAACTGATCACCGAACACCATTTTTTTCACAAGCTTTTTCGGAATCGGTCCGGCCTCTTCCAGCTTTTTCGCCATGGTCTCGATCATCAGCGGGACCATCAGAATCATGTTGGGTTTGAATAATTTAATATTCTTGGCCACTCGGAGCAGGGAATCGTTAATACAGATAATACTTCCCAAAGAAAGGCCCTTCAGAATATCCATGCTCAGGCAGTATGCATGATGGATCGGAAGTACACTTAAGATAACGGTTCTCGGCGGGATCTTCATGTCCAGACAGGTAGCATTTTCTGCCAGATTCCGGTGAGTCAGCATGACGCCCTTGCTTTTTCCGGTGGTTCCGGAAGTAAACATAATGGTACACAACGCATCCGCTTGCGGAATATACTCACAGCTTCCCTGATGTTCGCCAAGAAGCTGCCAGAAAGACAGAGATTCCCCGTCAGATATTTCTTTTTGCATGGAAATCAGATGTTTCAGCTTCGGACATCTGTCTTTTACCACAGCAGCCACATCTTTTCGTATCTCATCTACTACCAGCACGGTCACATCTGCACGATCGATCAGTTCACACATTTCTTCCGCCGGAAGGGATACATCCAGGGGCACAGCCACGCTGCCGCAGTTCACCGTTCCCAGATAGGTCACCAGCCAGGGATAGGAGGTCATCCCGGTTACTGCGATATGATTTCCCTGCTCTCCCAGACTTTCCAGAACCCTGGAAAAGCTTTCGCTGTCTCTCTTCAGATCACTGTAGGATTTCGTCCCGATCACATCTTTTTTCAACTTGTAGCGGATCGCATCCTCCGCCCCAAACTGCTTCTCTGCCTGTACCAGAATCTCACGAATTGTACTGCAAACCATCTTAGCCTTCCTTTCTACTGCTCAGCAGTCAGTTTCTCCAGATAATCTGCTGCCTCCTGCACGGTGCGGATATCGGATACTTCCTGCTGTTCGATCTCGATATCGAATTCTTCTTCCAGCTCTCCAAGCATGCTCATAAAGTCAAAGGATGTAAAGCCCAGATCCTCCATAAAACGGGACTCGGGACGGATATTCTCTTTTTCTACTTCCACATAATTACAGATCACTTCTGCCAGTTTTTCAAACATTTTTCTTCCTCCATCTGCCTTTTCGGCATTTATTTTCAAATGATTCACAAGCATTACACCAGTTTAATAATATCTCCAATAGACAGATCGGGATTTTCCGTTCCCTTGAACATGATCCTGCACACATAGTAATACATCAGTTCCAGTTCTTCTCTGGAAATTGCTTTGACCTGATGCTCAAAGTTAAAGTCCAGCCCGTTGTCCTCCGGATGGTGCATCACGGTCAGATACATAGCCTGGGTAGTGGCACCGTTGGGATACCATTTCGTCTTGTATTTGATATCGCCCAGCTTGTCCAGCTCTTTATCTCTCATGGTCAGGGGCTGATAAGTCAGAGACATGGGTTCGTAGGTGTGTCCCGGAGCTGCCGGCGGGTAAGTTCTGCCTCTCAGTGCAAAATAATCTACCGGATCATAATTGGCGTGACGGAAATACTCGTTCTGCAGATCACGGATGGCATACACGCCCTCCAGGAAGGTCTTGTCCTCAGAAATAATCGTACGGAAGGGGAACGAATGAATTCTGGTTCCGCCGCACTTCTTCTCTTTTAATGTGGCTCTTCTTGCAATCGCCGTATTGATGGATACATCATCGTTTCCGTTTGCCTTCTGGAAATAGGTACGAAGTCCCATGATCAGCAGACATGCCAGTGAAACATGATATTTCTCACAGAAGCTCATAAGACGGCTTGTAGGTTCTCCTCCCAGATGGAAAATATCCAGTGCGGAATCTACGCTGTCTGACACATTGACGGCAGTGCGGAGATTCGGGTTGCCGGTCTGCTTTCTGGCTTCTTCCAGTTTCCTTCTTCCATCCACACCGTTATAGATGGGTTCGGAGCTTTCGATGATCTTCCGGAAAAATTCCTCGTCCCTCTGTTTTGCCTTTGATCCTGCTTCATAAGCCAGATCTTTCTGAAGCTGCTCAATATAGGAAGCCATTTCTTTCGGATAAGGCACTCCCTCAAAGAGGGTGCTGCAGTAGATCTCAATAATATCCTTTAAGAAACAGATCAGAGACTGTGCATCCAGGATCATATGGTCAGCCAGCAGATACAGTCCGTTGTATCCGTCCGGCATCTTGATCATAACCAGTCGGAACATGGGTGAATCCTGACGTTTAAAGGGCACACGGGTCCACTCGGTCATGGTTTTTTCCGCCTCTTCCATGGTCTTCCCGGAAAAATCAACAAATTCGATATCTCTGTCATCCTTCTCAATGACATACTGATACCAGTTGCCTTCTTTATCTGCCGCAAAACGAAGACGCATGGAGCCACAGCGGGCAATGGCCTTCTGAGCCGACTCCTTCAGTACCTTCCAGTCCAGATCTGTCCCGATCGTCAGACTGGTACCGATATTGAGCACTTCCTTTTTCGGACAGAAATTCTGATAAAAGAAGTGAAATTTCTGAGCTGCGGTCAGCGGATATACCGGATATCCTTTTCTTGTTCTCATCATTTTATAATTCCTCCCAAAAATTCATCCAGGGTCTCTTCATACCTTTTTTGATCTTTAAAATAGCTTTCTGCATGACCTGCTCCCGGCACGATCAGCTTTTTCGTCCCGGCAGGACTGTTTGCGTAAATCTCTTCACACATGGAACAGGGTACAAACACATCTGCATCTCCGTGTATCAGCAGCAGCGGCACATGTGCGTACTGTACTTCTCTGGCTGCGTTGCACTCATCGAGCCCGTAGCCTGCCAGCTTTTTATTTGCCAGATCAGAGATCTGGATCATGGGAAACGCCGGCAGATGGTACATGGAATGAAGCACGTGGGTAAATACATATTTCGGTGAGGTAAAGGCACAGTCTGACACGATTCCTTTTACCTGAGGTGGCAGATTCAGGCTGCTTGCCATCAGAACAGTGGCTCCTCCCATGGACGTTCCGTGAAGAAGAATCTGCACATCTTCCCCACAGTTTTCAATGACCCAGCGGATCCATTTCATCAGATCCATTCTGTCCTTGCATCCAAATCCCACATATTCCCCCCCGCTTTGCCCGTGAGCTCTGGCATCGGGCAGGAGCATGGAGAAACCATTTCTGAAATAGTAATCTGACAGACCCACATAATCACTCATGCACTGACTGGTATATCCGTGAAGACAGATCACCACTTTTTTCGACCCTTCCTCCGGGATCCACGCTGCATGAAGCTTCAGCCCGTCCGAAGACTCCAGATACAGTTCTTTCCTCGGCTTAGCCAGAAACACTTCTTTTCTTGGCTGCAGCAGGGGTATGTATTTTCCCCAGTCCGTTCCGGACATCTTGATGGTCCGTTCCAACTTCGCTTTATTCCGTTTCATGGTTCTTCTGTAAAAATAGGTGACAGCACCGGTTTCCACCAGAGCTATTCCGCCTGCAGCCGCACCAATTTTCTTTAACATGTTCATGCAAGATCACCTTCCGTTATTCTCTTATGCTATTTTTTATGTCTGTCAAGCAGCTCCTTTAATTTCAGAGCTTTATCCACATTTCCCTCAAATCTCATTTTCTGAAGGGTAAATGCCGTCACCGGATCCAGTTTTCCTTCTGCGATCTTCATAAAGGTATCTGTCTTTGCAATAAAAATCACATCACGGTCATAATACTCATAGGGTTCCACCTCAAGTTTTCCGTCTTTGACTTCTACATAAAAGATGCCTTCTGCCTCTCCGATGATATTGAACTGATATGCCAGATGCTCTTTCACATCACTTACATCAGCCTCCAGAAATTTCCCTTTGATATCGGCAAAAAACTCTGCGTATGTCACTTCCAATTCCCTCCATTTTTCCATTTTTCGACCATTGGTCGATTCGATTTCAAAAATAAAATACCATTTTTCCGACCGACAGTCAATAAATGGTATCCCTAATTTTTACACAATTTTTTCGGAAATATTTGGAAGGTTTTACAATTGTCAGCTCTGATCCTGCTATGCTATAGTATAAGATAATGTTGGGGAACCCCCAACATGGATCAATACAGAACATAACTGTCTGGAGGAGACATCATGGCGAATACCGTAAAACATGACCAGATCCTGGACGCACTCCAGAATCTGCTTGCACAAAAAGACATTCGGAACATTTCTGTCAGTGAGATTGCCCAGGAAGCCGGCATCGGCAAAGGCAGTATCTATTATTATTTCCCTTCCAAGGATGCGATCCTGGAATCATTGATCGAGCGAAGCTATGAGATTCCTCTTCATACCGCAAAAGAGCTGGCATCCCAGTCTTCTGTCTCTGCCTTTACCCGAATGGCTATGATCTTTCAGGCCTGCCGCACCTCTTCTTCCGCTTTCCAGATACAGAGTTCCGGCAACGACAAGTCCAGCATACAGGAAAGATCCCATTTACATGAGAAATATATGCAGCACATTATCAGTGAACTGAAGCCTACACTGACCGAGATCATCCGGCAGGGGATCGAAGCTGGGGACATTCATTTTGATTATCCCGCTGCTCTGTCTGAGATCGTTCTGATCGTTCTTACGGTGAAACTGGACAACACCCTGGTGCCCTCAACCAGAGAGGAAATGGAGGATACGCTTCGCGGACTGGTATCCCTTCTGGAAAAAGGAACCGGTGCACCGGAAGGGACGCTGAATTATCTGACTGCATTTTAAAACCCCATAAAAAAGGGAGTGCTGCAAAAGCACTCCTCTTTTTATACATTTTTATCACAGTCCCATCATCATTCCTGCCATATGTACCAGCCATGCACAGATCCAGGCTATCACACACTGTCCTGCGACTACGATACATGCCCACCGTGCCCCAAGCTCTCTTTTTACGGATGCGACTGCTGCCACGCAGGGTGTATACAGCAGACAGAACACCAGAAGTGCTGCAGCTGCCAGCGGTGTGATCGCTGCCAGAAGCGCCTCTGTGCTTCCGAACAGCACACTGATGGTAGATACCACACTTTCTTTTGCCATGAATCCTGCGATCAGAGAGGTGGAAATTCTCCAGTCTCCAAAACCGAGGGGTTTAAAGATCGGTGCGATATACCCGGCCAGTACTGCCAGAATACTTTGCTGGGAATCCGTTACCATGCTAAGGTGCATATCAAAGGTCTGAAGGAACCAGATCACGATCGTGGCCATGAAGATCACCGTAAATGCTCTCTGCAGAAAATCCTTTGCCTTTTCCCATAAAAGCTGGGCCACATTTCTCGCTCCCGGCATCCGGTAGTTGGGCAGTTCCATCACGAAGGGAACTGCTTTTCCTTTAAACAGACTGTTTTTGAATAGCAGTGCCACCAGGATCCCCACCAGAATTCCCGTAAAATACAGTCCTACCATGATCAGTCCGCCGTGTTTCGGAAAAAAGGCTGCTGTCAGGAATCCATAGATCGGCATTTTTGCGGAACAGCTCATAAACGGAGTCAGCAGGATCGTCATCTTTCTGTCTCTCTCTGAGGGCAGTGTCCGGCTTGCCATCACTCCCGGAACGGTACACCCAAATCCCACCAGCATGGGAACAATACTTCTTCCTGACAGGCCGATCTTTCGCAGCAGCTTATCCATCACAAAAGCTACCCTGGCCATGTACCCGGTATCTTCCAGCAGCGACAGGAAGAAAAACAGAGTCACAATGATCGGCAGAAAGCTCAGCACGCTGCCCACTCCGCTGAAAATTCCGTCAATAATCAGGGAATGGATCGCTGCATTGACATTCCATGACGTCAGTGCACCATCGACGATCTGCGTCAACTGATCGATTTCCACTTCCAGGATCCCCTGCAGCCAGGCTCCGATCACCTCAAATGTCAGATAGAACACCAGTCCCATAATACATACAAAGGCTGGAATCGCCGTATATTTTCCGGTGAGGAAGCGGTCGATCTTTCTGCTCCTTACATGCTCTTTACTCTCTTTTGGTTTCACTACCGTCTCATCTACCAGATTATGTATGAAGTCAAACCGCATATCTGCGATGGCTGCCGCCCGGTCAAGTCCGCGTTCTTCCTCCATCTGACAGATAATATGCTCCGTCATCTCTTTTTCATTCTGGGTCAGATTCAGACGTTTCATCACCACCTCGTCCCCTTCCACCAGCTTCGTTGCCGCAAAACGGAGAGGGATTCCTGCTGCCTGGGCATGATCTTCGATCAGATGCATGATTCCGTGCAGGCATCGATGAATGGAACCGTTATGTTCATTCTTATCACAGAAATCGGTCCTTCCCGGACGTTCCTGATATTGAGCCACATGAAGTGCATGGCGAATCAGCTCATCCACACCTTCATTTTTCGCCGCTGAGATCGGAACTACCGGAATTCCCAGCATTTCCTCCATTTCATTGATCCGGATGGACCCGCCATTTCCCCGGACCTCATCCATCATATTCAGAGCCAGTACCATGGGAACATCCAGCTCCATCAGCTGCATGGTCAGATACAGGTTTCTCTCTATATTGGTGGCATCTACGATATTGATGATCCCTTTGGGCTTTTCATCAATAATAAAACGTCTGGTGACGATCTCCTCACTGCTGTAGGGGGACATGGAATAGATTCCCGGCAGATCAGTGATCTCTGTGTTGGAATGTCCCCGGATGGCTCCGCTTTTCCTATCCACCGTAACACCAGGGAAATTTCCCACATGCTGATTCGAACCGGTAAGCTGATTAAACAGCGTCGTCTTTCCGCAATTCTGGTTCCCTGCCAGAGCAAAGGTAAGGACGGTTCCCTCCGGAAGCGGATCTTCATCTGCTTTCACATGGTACTTTCCGCCTTCTCCCAGCCCCGGGTGGGCTGCTTTTCCCTTGGAAAGCCCTCTTTTTTCTTTCTTATCGTCCTCCTGCCCGGCTTCTTCTTCCTTCGAAGGACGGATCTCTATCTTTTCCGCATCCGCCAGACGCAGAGTAAGTTCATACCCGTGGATGCGAAGTTCCATAGGATCTCCCATGGGTGCGTACTTTTCCAGAGTCACTTTCGCTCCGGGAATCACCCCCATATCCAGGAAATGCTGACGCAGTGCGCCGTCCCCGCCTACGTTCACCACTTCTCCTGTACTGCCAATTTCCAGATCTCTCAGTGTCATTTTTTTCTGCTCCTATTGATCATTTTTCTCAATTAGCGTTTCTTACAAGAGTTAGTATATGCTTACCATAATTACCTGTCAAGTACAAACAGGTAAGAAATTCAAAATTTCTTACCTGTTTTCCCATTTATTCCTGTTTTCATGCAAAGACCAGTTCCATCAGTTCCTCCACCTGACTTACCGCCACGATCTCAAGCTTATCTATCACTTCTTTCGGGATCTCCTTCAGATCTCTCCGGTTTTCCTGCGGAATAAATACCTTTTTAATTCCGGCTCTCTGTGCTGCCATCAGTTTTTCCGGCAGGCCGCCGATAGGCAGGATCCTTCCCCGCAGTGAGATCTCCCCTGTCATGGCATATTCTGTATTCACAGCTTTTCCTGTCAACAGAGACGCCAGCGCTGTCACGATGGTCACTCCTGCAGAAGGTCCGTCTTTTGGCACTGCTCCGGCAGGTACATGAATATGGAGCTTATGTCCCTGCAGTTTTTCCGCTTCCCTGGGATAAAGGGCTTTCACCACGCTGACAGCGATCTGTACCGATTCTTTCATCACATCTCCCAGCTGTCCGGTAATCACCAGCTCCTCTTCTCCCTCCGTCAGGGAAGATTCGATAAAGAGGATGTCTCCTCCTGCACTGGTCCAGGCCAGTCCTGTCATAATGCCCGGGATCGCCCGCTCCAGCTTTTTGTCATGTAGCGTCTGCGCACTGCCCAGATATTCCTCCAGCTTTTTCTCACTTACCGTAAGACTCTTCTGTTCCTTTTTTACCAGCTTCACCGCTGCCATGCGGCATACCGCTGCAATCTGTTTTTTCAGACTGCGCACACCGGATTCCATGGTGTATTCCTCAATGATCTTTCGAAGCGCCTTATCTGTGATCTTCAGATTCTTCGGTTTCAGGCCCATCTCCTCCATAATCTCCGGAATCAGGTGTTTTCTGGCGATCTGAAACTTCTCCGATGCTGTATATCCCTGGAAGGAGATCTCTTCCATTCGGTTCAGAAGCGGCTCCGGTATGGTATCCGTTGTATTGGCTGTGCAGAGAAACAGCACATCCGACAGATCATAGGGCACATTCATATAATGATCCGTAAATGTCCCATTCTGTTCCGGATCCAGTACCTCCAGAAGTGCACTGGCAGGATCACCGGAAAATTCTTTCACAAGCTTATCTACCTCATCCAGCACCACCACAGGATTGGAAGCACCGCTTCTTCGGATCCCCTCCATAATGCGGCCGGGCATCGCTCCCACATAGGTACGCCGGTGTCCCCGTATCTCTGCCTCATCCCGGATGCCTCCCAGACTGATCCGTACATACGGTCTACCCAGTGCCTTCGCAATGCTGCGGCCGATACTGGTCTTTCCGGTACCCGGCGCCCCCACAAACAGCAGAATCGATCCTGACTGCTTCTTATTCAGGGCCATCACTGCCATTTGCTGGATCATGCGTTCCTTCACTTTTTTCATTCCGTAGTGATCTTCATCCAGCACTTTTTCCGCCTTCTCAAGATCAGGCTCGCCGGCTTTTTCCTTTTTCCAGGAGAGCCCCGTCACGAAATCCAGATAGTCATAGAGCATACCATATTCATGCCCGTCTTTTCCTTCCTGTTTCATCCGGTTTAATACTTTTTCCGCTTCCTGTCGGGCTGTCTCATTCATCCCGGATTCTGCAATGGCTTTCTCAAATCTTCTCACATCGGAAATGTTCTCCGGATGCATCTCATCCAGCTCTCTCTGCAGATATTCGATCTGTTTCTTTATGGCGGTTTCCCGGTATACCTGGTCGTGGCTCTCCTTCTGGGCTGCCTGCGCTTCCGCAGATACCCTGGTACCGGCCATAAATTCACAGATTGCCTTTTCCATCAGAGACGTTCTCTTTTCCAGAGAATCTTCTGCCATCACCGCATATTTTTCTTCCCAGTCCATATTGGTATATCCGGCAGTGGCACACATCATCTCATTCATCGTTTTCCAGTTCTGTACCGTATTTTTTACCCAGACACCCCAGGGAAACCCCTGTATAAAACGCAGATACTCTTCCCGGATCCTTACAAACCTCCGGTTGGCCTCCTCCCGGGAAAGGTCTTCCACATCAGGAAGAACGGAAGCCGTAGCTGTAAACTGCTCTCCTTCCCCGGAGATTTCATCGATGCTCACACGATTTAAGATCCGCACCTGAACGACACCGTCCCCGTCGATTCCCACAATTTCTGCTGAAAATCCCAACCGGAAAAAATCCTCCGCACAGATCTCCTCCTGCCTCTTTTCCTCTTTCAGCAAAAGAAAAAGTACCTTTTCGCCGATCTGTGCCGTCTCTTCGTTCCACTTATCATACACCTCTCTCCGGAAGTAAAAGCTCACCCCCGGAAGCATGATCATATCGTAAATCGGAATCGTAATCATCTTTATCCTCCCTTCCGAATCATCGCCATTTTGTCAGCACTCCACCAGATTGAGTGCTAATATATTATAAAAAAGAAACAGTTCAAAACCCTCTGCTCCATCGTTTTAAACTGTCGCTTTCTGTTATTTTAGTATAAAATTATGAGAAGTCAATAGATTTTATACAATTTTAAGTTTTATGTGGTCATAAATATATACGACCGTTTTTCAGCCGCTCTTCAAATTCTTCCACAGGCATAGGCCGGTCAAACAGATATCCCTGTGCCATGGAACACTGTACGTTTCTTAAGAAGTCAGCCTGCAGCCTGGTCTCCACTCCCTCTGCGATCAGCTTCATATCCAGCTCATTGACCATATGTACAATATTCTTTATGACGATCTCATCCGCCCTGTTTTTCTTCGCCAGGCTGTCCAGAAATGACTTGTCCAGCTTGATCATATCTACTTTCAGATCCTTCAAGAGACTCAGAGACGAATATCCCGTGCCAAAGTCATCAATGGACACCGCCACGCCGCTGTTCTTCATATGGCTGATAAACTTTTCCAGTCTCTCATAATCTTCATAACTTGCCGATTCTGTAAGCTCTACTTCCAGGAAACTGCTGTCCACCTGATATTTTTCCAGTATTGCTACGATCTTCTCCGCAAAATGATCATCCTTCAAATGCAGTTTTGAGAAATTAACGGACACTTTCACTGGCTCGATTCCCTCTGTGATCCAGCGCTTCAGATCCTGGCAGACTGCCTCAAATACGTAAAAATCAAGCTGACAGATGTTTCCGCCCTTCTCCAGTGCAGGAATAAATTCCAGAGGAGGAACCAGTTTTCCGTCACGTACCCACCGTACCAGCGCCTCACTGCCGCAGAGCTGATTGTTTTCCAGTGAAACCTTGGGCTGATAATACACCACGAATTCCCGTTCCCTGATCGCCTTTGGAAACTCAAACTGGACTCTCTTGTCACGGTTTTCATTTTCCAGCATAAAAGGTTCAAACCAGACTACATTCTCATTGGTAACCCTTCTTGCATAATTGAGGGCAGAAGTGGCCCGGTTTAACGCATCGGTCAACGTATCGCCCGGCTTAATACTGTAACAGCCCATTTTGCTTTCCAGCTTGAAATACAGAATCTCCCCATCTGTTTCACTGGTAACCTCCATTCCATTTGTCAGCTCCAGCAGACTCTCCATGCGTTCTTTCCTGACAAAGATCACAAAATTATCTCCGCCCAGCCTTACCAGAAGCTCATCGGGTTTAAGAAACTTTTTAATCCTGTCAGCATACCGGATCAGAATAAGATCTCCCTGCTTTGCGCCTGTTTTCTGGTTAATATACCGGAAATTTCTGATATTGGAAAAAGCAATATGATACCCGGAAAACGTACCTTTTGATATTTTTTCTTTAGCAAAACGGCCCATTCCGGAAGTACTGGCTGCGCCGGTCAGTGCATCTGTAACCAGGACTCTTTTCATAAGACCCATCACCCGGCACCGCCCGCAGATCATAAAGAGATTCTCTGCCAGAAAGGAAACTGCCTCTCTTTCCTCTTCACTCCAGCAATGCCCTTCTTCGGGCCAGATTCGAATCGTGGCTGTTCCTTTTTCCCCGGTATGAAAGATCTTTTCCAGGAAAGACTCCCCATATCCCTGCCCGTTCTCATACAGTACTACTCCGTTATTTACGCCCTTCGGTTCATAGACGGAAACAGGAGCCTGAAGTGTCAATTCTGCTTTTCCAATTGCCGCCTCTTCCGCAATATACGGGAAAGCATGTCTGATCTTTTCAAACAACTCCATCATATCTTCCGAATCTGTCTGTATCGCCTGAAAAAACTGACGAAACCCTTCACTGCAAAGAATCACACCTCACACCCCCTTAAACGTTTTCGTAGCAAAAACACTCTAAGAATAATACTATCATTCTGTTCTGAAAAATGCAAGAAAGAATTGCCGGGAATCGTCTCGCAGCAATTCTTTCTTTTCATCTCTTCACTTTTTACTATGTACATCCATCTGAGGATACGGGATCGTAATCATCGCTTTTTCCAGTTCCTCCTGCAGGATTCCAAGAGCCATACGCCTAAGCTCCGGTTTCTTTTCCGGCCGGCAAACCAGACGGATCTTATAAAGAACTGCCGAATCTGCAAATTCCTGCACGCCTTTATAAAGACAGTCCTCTATCCCCTCTGCTGCTCTGATCCTGGTGCAGCATTTTTCAAGAACCCCATTGACCTTTTTCCGGTCTTCTTCATAGGAAAGAGGAAGATCAATATCCAACCAGTCAGAAAGTTTCACGATCTCTGAGATATTCCGGTTACAGATCGTCATTATCGAGTTGTCATATATACTTCTCAGTTTTGTGGTCTTCATATTAAAGGAGATCACGATTCCTTCAAAGTTCCCATATCGCACCACGTCTCCCACTTCAAAAAAGTGATCCGTGACCATATGGATTCCCATGATGGTATCCTTCAGAACATCCTGCAATGCAAGACCCACGATGGCACTGACCAGCCCAAGTCCTGCGATCAGAGAGGTAACATTGACACCGTTCAGCTGAAGGATCAGCAGGACGGTCCCTGCCACGATCCCATATTTGATGATGTCCATGCAAATCCGGGAGATCGCACTCTGTCTTGCCCCATGCCCCTGGGAATTTTTCCTTTGCATATATGCGATCTCACCCTTCCGTATCATATGCCAGAGTACTCCTGCCGCAATGAGTACGCAAATGCTGAACACTACCTGTGGTGAAAATATCACCCCGATTATGGATTCTATCATATGAACTCCTTCTTCTCTGTATTTCTTTCCTCTGACACCATCTTCTGTCTCTTCACCTTAATGGGTCAGCAAAAGCATTGCCAGGAAAAGCAGAACAATCACCCAGGAAGCGATCCGGATCTCTTTTGCTTTTCCCGTAAATGAATAAACGACTACATAAGCGATCATACCAAATGCGATTCCATAAGAAATATTATAGGCAAAGGGCATCATGGCCATGGTCAGAAATGCAGGAACTGCGCTCTCCATGGAGGTCCAGTCGATATTCTTCACAGACTCCATCATCAGGACGCCTACGTAGATCAACACTGCAGCAGTAGCGCAGGAAGGCACGAACTGTGCCACGGGACTCAGGAACATAGCCGCAAGGAATCCACAGGCGGTCACTACAGAAGTCAGACCGGTACGGCCTCCCTCTGCCACTCCAGCTGCCGATTCCGAAAATGTTGTTACGGTAGAGGTTCCGCAAACAGAACCGATCATCGTAGCAGCCGCATCGGAAAACATGGCCTTTTCCATATTCGGCACCTCGCCCTCACTTGTCAGAAGTCCTCCGCTTTCGCAGGCTGCATATAATGTTCCCAGAGTATCAAACATATCTACCATACAGAATGCCAGAGCTCCTGTGGCAAGAGACAGAAGGAAGCTGCCGCTTCCATGAGCCGCAATATAGGCAGAAAAATCAAATCCTTCCCGAATCACTTTTCCAAAAGCCTGACTTCCAAATTCCCGGAACGCATCCAGCGGATGGACGATATGGAACTGAAATCCGGCATAAAATCCAGGCACCGTCAGTCCCAGCAGATAATAGAGAACGGATGCTCCTGTCATTCCCCACAGAACTGCACCCTTCACCTGTTTTTTCTGTAATACCGCAATGAAAAGCAGCGCTGCGATCGTCACGATGCACGGCATGATCTGTCCCCAGTTCTGATGGAACAGATTCATGGACACCAACGCTGTTCCCGTAGAAGAATCCGCAATGATCAGACCTGCATTCTGCAGTCCCAGCAGCGCAATAAAAAGACCGATTCCTACGGGAATCGCAGACCGGACCACAAGAGGGATCGCATCAAAAATCTTTCTTCGAAGCCCCGTTACCGTCAGCACCACAAAAATCAGCCCGTCCAGCAGCACAAGTACCAGCGCATTGGCATAGGTAAATCCAAAACCGATACACACCGTATACACAAAGAAAGCATTGATTCCCATTCCGCTTGCCATAGCCAGCGGCAGATTAGCCAACAGCCCCACCAGGAGCGTTCCGATCACTGCAGACAAAGCCGTTGCAATGTAAATCGCTCCATAAGAGACCCCCAATGGATTCTCACCCGTTCCGAAAGGATTAGAAAACATCCCTGCATTTACCATAAGGATATAAACCATGGCAAAAAACGTGATCAATCCTGCCCGCACCTCTGTGCGGATATCTGTTCCATGTTCTTTTAAGTGAAAAAAGTGCTCCATTACCGCAACCTCCTCTTTTTCCCTGTTCTTTTATAAAACCTCATTCATGCTTCCCGTCCGATATCCGCAAAGGTCCAGTGTCACATAAGAAAAACCGATGGCTTTCAACCGTTGATATACCTCTTTTCTGGTGTCTTCCTTCATCAGTTTTCCAAATTCTTCCGGAAGGATCTCGATTCTTGCCATTCTGTCATGAATGCGGACACGTACCTGCCGAAAGCCATGATCCAGAAGCATCTGTTCTGCCTTTTCCACCATTTTCAGTTTTTCCCGGGTAATGGTTTCCCCGTATACAAACCGTGATGCCAGACAGGCAAAAGATGGTTTTTTCCAGGTAGGAAGATCCATTTCCTTTGACAGGACCCGGATATCCTGTTTGGTAAGACCGCACTCCCGCAGAGGACTTTTGATCCCAAGCTCTGCGATTGCCTGAAGTCCCGGCCGGTAATCCCCCAGATCGTCCAGATTGGATCCCTCCGCAATGGCTGCCAATCTTTCCTTTTCTGCGATCACACCGATCTTCTGAAACAATTCCCGTTTACAGAGGTAGCAGCGATCTGGCGGATTCTGGCAAAATCCCTCGATCTCCATCTCGTCCACCTCCACAAGGATCTGTCGGATTCCCTCCCGGCGGCAAAAATCTTCAGCCTCTTTTCGCTCCCGTTCCGGGAAAGAGCCGGACCGTATGGTCACGGCAATACACCTTTCCCCCAGTTCTTCATAAGCCGTTTTCAAAAGGAAAGAGGAATCCACTCCACCGGAAAATGCCACTGCCACACTTCCCAGCTCTCTGAGATATTTTCTCAGCTTTTCCAGTTTTTCTCTCTGCTCCTGCGTTACGGATTCCATATCTATCACTCTCCCGTCCGGTATTTTTCCGTTTTCCTGTGGAATTATTACCACTATATCACAGAAACATGATCAAAACAACTATCAGCCGGGATGTCCCCAGCTGAAAGTTGTGCCTCCGGCGTACCTGACTAAAAAAGGAAAGGCAGCGATGCCCTTCCTTCTTATCTTTCTTATGTCACTTATTACATTGCCTTTCTGTAGATCTCTGCGATCTCTTCCTGGGTAAAGACTACCGGATTGTTGGCTACAGAAGCTGCCGATACTTTCATGCAATTCTCTGCCATCCAGGGAACATCTTCTTCTGCAAGACCAAGATCCGACAATGTGACTGCCAGGTCGATCTTTTCCAGCAGAGAACGGATCTGTGCTGCACAGTCCGCAGCACTGCTGCCGCCCAGGATTTTGGAAATGCGTGCAAATTTTGCTTCGTTTCCTTTCCAGGATGCTTCCACGATCACCGGTGTGAGAGCTGCCAGTCCATTTCCATGTACAATATCTTTCAGACCGGACGCCGGATGCTCCATTCCGTGAGCCAGAGTCACACCGGCCTGGTTGATCACCATACCGCCGATCGTACTTGCAATCGTAATGCTCTCCCACTTTTCCATATCTTCAGAACCGTTGTAGAGATCAACCAGACTGTCTGCGATCCGTTCCATGGCATAAAGAGCCAGCGCATCTGTGAATGGCTGTGAAATTTTTGATGTATATGCCTCCATGCTGTGACAGAGCGCATCAAACCCCACCGATGCCAGCACTTTTTTCGGCATGGTCATCATACATTCCGGATCCACAATGGAAGCTTTTGCGATAATGGCATTGCAGCGAAGAGATTTTTTGTCTCCATTCTCCGGATTGGTCAGTACCGCAAAACCATTTCCCTCAGAACCTGTTCCGCAGGTAGTTGGAATCAGGATCAGCGGAAGCGCCTGATCACTTTGCTTCCGGTTAAAGATATAATCGTTGATATCTCCTTCATTTACCGACAGAAAAGCTATGGCTTTTGCGCAGTCCATGATGCTGCCGCCACCGATGGCAATCACCACATCACAGCCGTTTTCCTTTGCAAACTCTGCTCCTTCCTCAGCAGTTGTGGTAAGCGGATTCTGTGCCACCTTATCAAACAGAGCACTTTCCATTCCTGCAGCTTTTAAGCTGTCATTGACACGATCGTAAAGACCTGATTTTTTTGCGCTTGATCTTCCTGTTACGATCAGTGCTTTTTTTCCATATTTTTTTGCGATCTCTCCTGCTTCTTTCACCTTGCCGCAGCCGAAAACCACATTTACCGGCAGATAATAATTAAAGTTCATTTTTCATTTCCTCCTGATACCACGCATCTCAAAGATGCTCCCTGTGTTTTCCATTAAAAATGTACCGCTCTCTGAGCCAGGATCTTGTTGATTGCTGCGTCAATCGCCACATCCAGTGCCGCAGAGATCTCCTCATTGCTTGACTGCAGTGCCACTGCATCCTCATCAGAAATAATATCCACAAGAATACCGAATTTTTCTTTGTATTTGTTTCTGCAAACCACGCAGAATACTGCGCCGAGAAGGCACCAGCCGCCTGCCATGATCCATTCCTGCCATACAAGAGCAGCACCGGATCCCGGAATCAGATACATCGCTACCATAAATCCGGACATCAGTACTGCCATGATACCCACAAATCTATAGTTTTTCACCTTATAGGGACGAGCCAGATCCGGTTCTTTTTTTCTCAACAGCAAGAAAGAGACAGAAACCATACAGTAAGCAATACAGCACCCGAAGTTTCCGGCATCTACGATCCACACAAGCATCTTCCTGCCTGCAAAGGGAGCAAGCACAGACAGTGCACCGATCAGATAAAGAGTATTCACCGGTGTTTTATATTTGGGATGCAGCTTTGCAAAAGAATACGGAATCATGTAAGATTCAGCCATGGAATACATGGCACGGCTGCCGCCCATCAGAAAAGAGTTCCAGCTTGTAACGATTCCGCACATACCACCCACGATCACTACTTTTGCCATCGTAGATGATTGGAATGCCTTTCCCATGGCATCTGCCGTTACCAGTCCCGTTCCTCCCTGAGAAGCCAGGATCTCAGACGGATTCAGAATATATCCTACTGCAAGGATCACCAGTGCATAGAATACCACTGCCATTACAATGGACAGCACCAGGATCTTGCCGATCTTCTTCAGAGGAACATCGATCTCTTCCGCTGCCTGCGGGATCACATCGAACCCGATAAAGTAGAAGGGAGTTACCACTGCTACAGCCAGAATCGATTTCATCATGCTTCCTGTGGATTCTCCCACAAAGCACTGAGTGTTTAAATTTGCCATTTCCCCGTTTACAGCCGATGCGGCGATCAGCATAATTCCCACAGCACCGATGATCACAGTCAGGATCGTCTGAAGGATCGCTGCCGTCTTGACACCGCGGATATTGATGTAGGTCATAAAGACAGACACAAACACTGCAACTGCCAGCCAGGACGCATATATGTCAAATCCTGCTACTGTGTACAGATAACCTTTTAAAAAGGGCGGGTAAATGTAAGTGATGATCGTGGGAAGCGCACAGGCTTCAAAACATACTACACTGACATAACCAAGAATAATTGCCCAGGTACAGACGAAGGAGCCCATCGGTCCCATTGCCCTGTGACTGAAAACATGTTCTCCGCCGCACTGAGGCATGGCTCCGGTCAGTTCCGCATATGTCAGACCCACAAAGAATACCATGATTCCACCGATTGCAAAGCCGATAGCAGCGCCAACTACGCCGCCGGTTCCGATCCAGTCACCGGAGGATACGACCCAGCCCCAACCGATCATGGCACCGAAAGCGATCACTAGGATGTCCCATGCGCCAAGCACTTTATCAAATTCTGATGATTTCTTTTTCTCCATGATGATCACTCCTCTCCGCCAAATACTTTGTTTGCCACTTCTTCGATCAGTTTCACGGTTCCTTCCAGTCCCAGCAGATTGGAATCGATCATCAAATGTCTGTTGTGACGGTCGCCGCGATAGGTGCCGGTCATCTGCTTATATCTTGCATGGAGCATTTCATCATTTTTCTCGATCAGAAGAATGGCATCATTGCGGCTTAAATTGTGTGCTTCCATGACATTTTTGATGCGCACTTCAGATGGTGCGTAAATAAATACGTTGAGACAGTTTTCCCGGTCACGGAGAATATAGTCGGAACATCTTCCGATAAACACACAGGAGCCTCTGTCTGCCAGTTTTTTAATTACTTCTGTCTGGATATATACCACACGTTCGGTCAGGTTTTCATACCTGGTCGGTGCACCCGCCATTCTTCCGTCACCCGAAGTCTTTCCTTTGACAGCGATTCCGGCCTCCGCCTTTTCTGTCAGATCCTTCGAAAATCCTGCCTCTTCGATGATCTCATCGATCAGCTCTCTGTCATAGTAGGCAATGTCCAGATCTTTTGCAATCATTTTTCCTATCTCGGGACCAAAACACCCATATTCACAGCCCACTGAAATCACATAATGGTCTCGCATGTTACATCTCCTTTTTTATGACAATGCTTCCACGGAAGCTCTGATAATCTCGACTGCTTTGTCACAGTCTTCTTTTGTAATGATCAGCGGCGGAATCATACGGATAATATGTGCTCCGATCGCTGTGATCAACAGCCTTCTGTGAATACATTCGTGCTTCACATCTACGCCTGAGATCGTATCATCAAATTCTACGCCTACCAGCAGTCCCTGTCCTCTGACCTCTTTTACATGGGGCACTGTTTTCAGTTTTTCCTTAAAATAAGCGCCCACTTCTTTTGCATTGGCTGCCAGGTCACGGTCAAGCAGTTCATTGACTTCTGCCAGAGCTGCTGCACAGCATACCGGATGTCCGCCGAAGGTAGTGCCATGAGATCCCGGTGTAAATGCTTTTGCCACTTCTTCTGTTGCACAGATCGCACCGATAGGCATTCCGCCTCCAAGTGCTTTTGCCATGGATACAATATCCGGTTTGATTCCGTAATTCATATAAGACATCACGGCACCTGTTCTGCACCAGCCGGTCTGCACCTCATCGATCAGAAGCAGCATACCTTTTTCATCACAGAACTCCCGAAGTCCTTTCATAAATTCCATGGTTGCCGGATGTACTCCGCCTTCACCCTGAACCGGCTCGATCATAATTGCAATGGTATTCTCGGTACATGCATCCTTGAATGCCTGAAGGTCATTGTAGGGAGCATAAGAGAAGCCGTAGGTCATCGGTCCGAAACCGATCTGACATCCGTTGCCCGGCTGACCTGTTGCTGACATGGCACCGAAGGTTCTTCCGTGGAATCCCATTTTTGCTGTTACAATGTGATATTTATTGGGACCGTATTTTTCAATACCATACTTCCGGGCCATTTTGATCATTGCTTCATTGGCTTCTGTTCCCGAGTTCTGGAAGAAGATCTTGTCCATGCCAATGGTGGTACAAACCTTTTCAGCCAGAAGTGCCTGGGGGATCGTATAAGGATAGTTGAAGGTATGCATAATATCCGCAACCTGATCCTGAACGGCTTTTACTACCTTTTCATTACAGTTGCCTGCAGAGTTTACTGCAATACCTGCGTAAAAGTCGAGATACGGTTCTCCGTTCTCATCATAAATGTACTGATCTTTTGCAGTCTCAGCCAGAAAATCAAAACGCTCATAGGTTTCTATCATATATTTGTTTACTTTGTCCTTGATGTCCTGTGCTGTAAGTCCTGTGTCCTTTAATTTCATGTTCTTATCCTCCTTTTATAAAAAGAAAAAAGACGCCAAATGCTGTATCAGCAAGTTGACGTCTTCGTCTTTGTATGTACATTATTTTGAACATCTTAAATATAGCACACACAAATCATATTGTCAATTTCGATTTTCTAAACGTAATAATTCATAAATCGCATAGTATTTCCCTGTTTTCTTTTCTAAAAACCGAGGATTCCTGTTTCTCCACTTCTGCTTGTTCATTATATTGTACTTTTTGTACATTTTGCCACAGCATTTTCAAAAATATCCAGACCTGCCGCCAGCTGTTCATCCGTCATCACCAGAGGTGCCAGGAAACGAATGACATTATTCCAGGTGCCTGCTCCCTCCACCAGCAGTCCGTTGGCTGCACATTCTTTGATCACTTCTGATGTCAGTTTTGCATCCGGTTCTTTGGACTCTTTGTCCTTTACGAATTCGATTCCGATCATTCCTCCAAGACCGCGCACATCTCCGATACATTCATATTTTTCTTTCATTTCCAGATACCGCTCTGTCACTTTTGCACCGATCTCACGAGAGCGGCCTGCCAGATCGTCCCGCTCCATGATCTCAATGGTCTTAAGAGCAGCTGCACATGCCAGCGCATTTCCGCCGAAGGTTCCTCCAATGGTTCCCGGTGCCGGCGCATCCATGATCTCGTCTCTTGCAATGATCGCTGAGAGAGGCACTCCTGCTGCGATCGACTTTGCGGTTGCAATAATATCCGGACAGAAACCTGCTTCTTTCCAATACTCAGTAGCAAACATTCTTCCGGTTCTGCAGAATCCCGTCTGTACTTCATCTGCCACCAGAAGGATTCCATGACGGTCACAGATCTCTCTGACCGCTTTGACCCATTCAATGGGTGCCGGAATGAATCCTCCTTCTCCCTGAAGCGGCTCCACTACAATGGCTGCAATGGTGTCTGCCGGTGCGCACTGCTCAAATACAGCTTCAATGGATTCCAGATAATATTCGCATGCTTTTTCCTGAGGCATACCTGCCGGATTTCTGTAATAGTAGGGGAACTGCGCACGGAACACACCGTCCGGGAACGGTCCCATGCCCACTGCATATGCCTTTTTGGAAGTCATGGACATTGTAAGAAGGGTCCGTCCGTGAAATGCTCCGGAAAATACGATGATATTGGGTCTTCCGGTAAATGCCTTTGCGATCTTCACCGCATTCTCATCTGCCTCGGCACCGCTGTTGGTAAAATATGCTTTTGCATGATCTCCCTTTACCGGTGCGATGGAGGACAGTTTTTCCGCCAGTGCTACGTATCCCTCATGGGTGACCACATTAAACATTCCATGGAAATACCGGTCAGCCTGATTCTTCACTGCCTCTGCCACTTCCGGATGACAGTGGCCGATGTTCAATACGCCTACTCCGCCGATCCAGTCCAGGAAACGGTTTCCGTCCACATCCTCGATCATAGCACCTTCCGCATGATCCATCACCACAGGATATCCGCAGCGGATGGCACCCGGAACTGCTTTCTCCCTTCTTTTCACGATCTCGGCTGCTTTCGGTCCCGGCAGTGTATCTGTCACAATTTTCGGTAATGCTTCTCTTAACATGTTTCATCCTCCTCTTATCTATAAAAGACGTCAGTTTTCTCTTTCAGAACTCTGACGTCTTTGTCTTTTCTGATTTCTATGATAAAGGGAATGACCGCTTTTTGCAACGTTGCCGGCGCACAATCTTTCCAAAAGGGATTGTGCATCATGCACAGTCTGTGATAAAATCAGATCAGCACGAATTTTCATAAGGAGGCAGCTATGGCACTCTTTCTGTCCGATCTTTACAAAGAAACAAAAGAAAAATACGAGCTTTCATTGATTGCCGGAGAAAACGGCCTGCATCGGGAACTGAGCTGGGTCTATGTAGCGGAAGACCAGGCAAATTCCAGCTTTCTCCGGCCAGGTGAACTGATCATCTCCACAGGAGCTCTTTACGATCATACGGAAAAATGGCTGATCCATTTTATCCGGCTCCTGATAGAAAAACAGACCTGCGGACTGATCCTGAACATTGGAAAACATATCTTACAGACAGATATCACCCCTTCGGTACTCGCATTCTGTGAAGAACACCGGTTTCCACTGTTTGTGATGCCCTGGCATATTCACATTTACGATATCACAAGGGATTACTACCATCGAATTTTTCTGGAATCCCGTTCCGAAAACGGCATTGATTTTTATCAGCTTCTGGAAAATGTGAATGACTCTTCCATACTCACCCGTTTTGTAGAACAGAAACTTTCCCCTGTACTGGAATATGACAGGAAACACAACAGCAACTTTTCGGATACCCTGTTTCTCTATCTGAAATACTGGGGAAGTATCCGGGATGTTGCCGCCGAAAGCTACTGTCATCGCAACACCATCGCCAACCGGCTTCGCATCCTGAAGGAGGAGCTTGGCTTTAACCTGGAAGATCCGTCCCGGCGTTTCGAACTGATGACCGCCTATATGATTCTGGAATTCAATAAACTACAAAGAAAGACATGAAGCTTACCCTGTCTTCTCCCGTATTAAAATACATGTGAGATTGATCAGATTCAAACCGGAAAAACTGATCCCGTTTCACCACATGGATTCCATCCTCCAGCTGAACAGAAAGTGTACCCTCCAGCATGGCAATATATTCCTTGGTTCTCTCTCCGTGAGAACCGCTCTCATAGACTCCCCCCGGTTCAATATCAATTCGATAGATCTCCACCGTACGGTTATCCGCAATGGGGAAACAGGTCCATACCCGATATTGTCCCTCTACCACTTTTGTGGGAGAAAGTTTCTCAATATCCACCAGGTAAGCATCCTCCTGGGGCGGCTGCGTCAGATCCTGAAGTTCAATACGCAGCCCGCTCATAATCTTGCCAAGCACTCCAATCGATGGATTTGCCTCCCCTTTTTCAATGGTGGAAAGCATGCTTTTGCTCACACCGGTCTGTTCTGCCACCACATCAAGGCTCATCCCTTTCGCTTTCCTGATCCGTTTCAGATTGATTGCTATATTATGTGATAAGTAATCCATGCTTTACCTCCGCCCTGTCTTTCATCTAAAACTTCGGCCAGCACACCGGAAGCTGTGGATGTTCTACTTTGATCGGTTCCGGATATTCTACTCCAAACAATTCCAGCTCTACCCGCTCGATCACTTCCGGAATCAACGGCTCATTTACTTCCACTCCTTCGATTGGGAAATCAACCGGTCTGGTGTCTACTTTTTCCAACCGGTACAATTCTTCCATCCCTTCCAATACTTTTCCAAATACCGGATAGATTCCTTTATGATCCGGACAATCACGCAGCGGGAAGAAAAATTCGCAGCTGGCAAGGCCAGCCTCACCATATCCGCCCATGCAAACTGCACCCGGATGAGAATCAAGTGGCGTAATCTCCGGATGAAGCGTAAATTCATTCGGAATCAGATACTGGCACTCTTTTTTCCCAAATGCAGAATAACTGACATCGATCCAGTTGCCTGGCACGATCCGCTCGATCGCATGATGATCCATATACCCCTGCTTTGCTATGTGAATAAAACTGTTTACTGTATTCGGCGCTGCTTCCGGCAGCAATTCGATCACGATCTTTTTTCCATTTTCTAAATACAATGTTGCTCTTGGATTCATGTCTTCACCTGTTCATCTCATTGATATGATTCTATAATTTCTAATTCTTTGCTATAGTGATTGAGTACTTCGCATCCATTTTCCGTCACAAGTACGAGATCTTCGATACGCACTCCTGTATTTCCTTCCAGGTAGATACCAGGTTCGATGGAAAAGATCATACCCGGTGCTGCGATCCAATCGCTCACAGATGACACATCGCCAAATTCGTGCTCATCCAGTCCAATGAAGTGACCAAGCCTGTGTGTAAACTGTGGACCATATCCGGCTTCTGTGATGACATCTCTTGCTGCCTTATCCAATTCGCAAAGAGGCACGCCCGGCCTGATAAGCGCTTCTGCTGCCTCATTTGCCCGTTTTACGATCTCATATATTCTGCGGCTGGTCTCATCTGCTGCTTTATAATAAAATGTTCTTGTCATATCTGAACAATATCCATCTTTTTTGCATCCAACATCAAACAGCACACAGTCTCCATCCTTCAGCACCGTATCATCCGGCATATGGTGCGGATCTGCTGCATTCGCCCCAAAAGATACGATCGGTTCAAAGGAAAAGCCATCTGCTCCCAGTTCAAGATAGATGTTCAGCATCTTCTCTGCAACTTCTTTTTCACGCACTCCTGCATGGATCAATGCCCGGAATCGGTCCATAGCCTGATCGTTGATCCGGGATGCCGCACGCATTTTTTCTCGCTCCTGCCCGTCTTTCTGCCCTCTTGTCAGGTCCACAGCTAATGACGCATTTTTGACAGTCATCTGTGGATATACCTCCATGATCGGAAGCAAAAAACGAGCACGCATGTCTTTGTCCACCCCTAATGCGCAGGACGGATCTACATATTCTGCAACCCGATCCATAACCGGGTCTGTATCACTGTACCATACCACCTCTGCATCCAGTTCCGCCGGAATCGGAAAGAGCTTATTCACAAAGAACACTTTTTTCCCTGTCTGATTCAGGTACAGGCCCAGGAAACGCTCTCCGGGTGAGACATACACCCCCGTCAGATAATAGATCGACAGCGGATCCACGATGATCATCTGTGTAAGCTCCATGTTTGCCAGTTCCTTCATAACACGATTCATTCTTTCTGCTAACATACCAATATCCTCCCAAATGTAAAATGATGGCCTGGATCAGCCTTTTCTTAAAATGTGACAAAGACAAAACAAGCCTCGAATCCACGAGACTTGTCCTACATTTCCTAAAACTGTTTTCGTAACTTTGGATCTAACAGGTCGCGTAAACCATCCCCAATAAAATTGGCACCTACTGCCATGGTAAAAATCGCAAGGCCCGGGAATCCGGATACCCAGAATTTATTGAAATAATTCACACCATCCGATACCATCATACCCCATTCCGGTGTGGGCGGAGCAGATCCCAGACCCAAAAAGCTCAGTGTTGAGAACATCAGGATCTGGTTACCAATATCTGTTGTCGCCATGATCAATACCGAACTGATACTGTTTGGAATGATCTCCCGAAACAGAACTCTTGCTCTTGATGCACCAAGTACCTCAGAGGCCGCCACATATTCATTTTCTTTTACACTCAATACCACGCTTCGCATAAGACGGGCATAAGTCGGCCATGCAACGATAACCAGAGCAAACATCGTATTGAACAGATTGGATCCCATTACTGCATTGATGATCATTGCCAGGACCAAAGACGGGAATGACAGGATCATTTCAGAAAATCGCATCATAATCGTATCTATGTGACCGCCCACATAGCCTGCGATCGCACCGTAAAAAGTACCGATCGCACCGGCAATGATCACAGTGAGACATCCGGCAAGCAGAGAATAACGTCCGCCATAGATCACACGGCTGAAAATGTCACGTCCAAAGTTGTCTGTTCCAAACCAGTGTGCCGCACTTGGGGCCTGCAGTTTCACCGCCAGATCCTGTGTGATCGGATCGTATGGTGCAATCACCGGTGCCAGAATCGCTGCAATGATCCAGAAAGCACAGATCAGCACACCAAAGGTAAACAGATAGTTTGATTTTAATAATTTCTTCAACGCTCGTAACATTAGTTGCACCTCACTCTCGGGTCGATGATACCATACAGAATATCAACGACAGTATTGATCACCATATAGTTTAATGCAATCAGAAGTGCAACACCGATGATCGAAGGAAAATCCGCAGAAAGTACAGACTGATAAGCGAACTGACCAACACCGGGCCAGCTGAAGATCGTTTCTACAAGAACCATGCCGCCCAGAAGATTCCCAAGTCCCAGACCGATCACCGTCAGTACAGGGATCAATGCATTCCCCAGTGCATGACGCAGGATCAATGCCGTTTTTCCCAGACCTTTTGCACGTGCAGTACGGATGTAATCCGTAGACAACACATCCAGAAGATTGGAACGGGTGGTACGCGTGATCAATCCCATCGTAAAGGAGGCCAATACACAGCCCGGAAGCACCAGATGTCGAAATGCATCGATTGCTTTCGGGATATCCCCTTCTAAAAGACTGTCGATCACATACAGACCTGTCACCGCAGCCGGAGCAGAAAATGAATTGCTCAAACGTCCCGGTCCGGGCATCACTCTCAGTTTGAAATAAAATAAAAATAAAGCAAGCAATGCAAACCAGAAGCTTGGAATGCTGACACCAACTACCGAGATCGCACGCACTGCCTGATCTGCAATACTATTGCGTCTGACTGCAGAGATCACGCCGAATAAAATACCAAAGATCGTCGCAACGATGATGGAAAACAGCGCCAGTTCGATGGTTGCCGGATAACATCTGGCAAGCTCTTCCAGTACCGGAGTATTGGTACGAATGGATGTTCCGAGATCAAAACTCAGAAGATTTTTCATATAATACAAATACTGTATAAGAATCGGTTGATCCAGGCCATATTTCGCTTTGTAAGCCGCCACGATCTCCGGATCACTCAGCGCCCGCTGGCTTAAATTTGCAACGACCGGATCTCCCGGTATCATTTTCGTCAGAATAAATACGAGCGTCGCTACGCCAAACAGCATGATTACAAGATATATCAAACGTTTTCCTATAAATTTCAGCCGTTCCATTCGACTTAACTCTCCTCTCATGTTCTTTTTCCCGCAAGTCTCATCCAGGGTTCCTGTAAACAGGCATTGTCGTCATAGTATAGCTCTCTTCCGGTTCGGAAAAGCCAGATCATCCGGCATCTATCCGTATCACGACAAGGTCCGTTTCCACATATCTCAGTGGCGGACCTCAAACGGTCCACCACTGAAAATCATTCAGATACACTTATTTTACATTGATCTTGGTAAGATCCAACGCATACGGGTCGGAAACCTCTACACCGGTCAGTCTTGTATTGTATCCAATGTGTGCAGGTGCCTGTGCAATAAAGATAAATGGACCATCTTCATACATGTCATCCTGGATTTCTTCAAGAAGTACTGTACGCTCTTCATTGTCTGTAGCTGCAAGTACTTCGTCATATTTTGCTGCAAGTTCCGGATCCATATCTTCCTGCCATCCTGCTCTTAAACCAACTGTTTTTCCCGGAAGGAACTCAAGCTGAACATTCGGATCGTTGTAGTCAGTACCCCAGTACATTACTGTAAATCCTAATGTACCATCACGGTAAGCATCACCATATCCGGCAGCCCATGGCTGAGCAACAATATTGCATTCGATTTTGATCTTTGCAAGGTCATCTTTGATCTTCTGAGCAAGGTCTGTCAGAAGGATTCCTTCCATATCCAGATCTGTTACTACAAGATCGATGGTAAATCCATCCGGATATCCAGCCTCTTCCATAAGAGCCTGTGCTTCTTCGACATTTGTGTAGTCAGCCGGTCTCTCCCCTTTGCTTCCCATAAATCCGGTCTGGATCAGAGAGTACGGCGTACTTGTGCCTTCACCACAGATCAGCTGCACACCGGAATAATCGATTGCTTTACGGATCGCCTGCTGTACCTTGGGATCTGATACGGGACCGCCGATCGATTCGTCCATATTCATCATAACGAAACCAACTGTTTTGGTAGCAGAGTTGATACCCGCAAGATTTTCATCATCCACAACTTCTGCCATGGTATCATCTGTCATGTTGAGGGCTACATCTACATCACCAAAAGAAAGTCCCATCATCTGTGCGTTTGCATCCGGCTGGATCTTGATAATGTATTTGTCTACATTGGTAGCTTCACCCCAGTAATTCGGGTTCTTCTCCAGAATGATCTCTGAATCAGGAACATAGCTTGTCATGATGTACATACCGGAACCTGCACTTGTTGAATTCAGGTAATCGTTTGCCGTATCCGTTGTGCTGGCATCCTCCGCATCTGTACCGCCGTTTTCTTTTACCACAGCACTGTCAAGGATTGCCATGGAATTGTATGACATCTTGGCAAGAATTGCACTGTCTACCTGTGTCATGTGGAATACTACCGTTTTCTCATCCGGTGTCTCAATGCTTTCGATGGTATCGCACAGGAAAGATGGATTTCCTTTCAGATTCTTTACACGGTTGATACTGAATGCAACGTCTGCAGAAGTCACCGGGTTACCGCTTGCAAATGTAGCATCCTTCAGTGTCATAGTCAATGTCAGTCCATCCTCAGAGAACTCATAAGTATCTACCAGAGCCGGCTCCGGAGCTCCCTCGTTGTCCATAAATCTGAACAGATTGTCATAGCAGGCATTTACTACCAGCGGCGGATATTTTTCGTAGATCTGTCCCGGATCCAGGGACGAAAATCCTCCACCCATGGCTACTACAACCGTTGTAGATGTTTCCGCTGCCTGTGCCTGAGCGCCTGCATATGCAGCACATCCAAAGCTCATAGCAAGACATAAGCTTAAGGTTAATAACTTCTTTTTCATGATAATTCCTCCTTTTTATTGAGATGTCGTAATCGACAGAATCTCCATTATTCTACTCGTACAGATGACAGGCTACAAAATGCCCCGGATCGACCTCTCTGAGCTGAGGCGTCTCTTTTTTACATCTGTCACATGCCTTTTGGCAGCGGGTGTGAAAATGGCACCCGGATGGCGGATTCGACGGACTCGGCACTTCACCCTCCAGATGAATACGCTTGCTTTGTACTTCCTGATCGATCTGAGGAATCGCTGAAAGCAATGCTTCCGTATATGGATGGTAGCGCTTTTCATATAGCTGATCGTAAGAAGCGATCTCCACCATACGTCCAAGATACATGACACCTACTCTGTCGCTGACCTGATAGACCACATTGAGATTGTGCGAAATAAAAAAGTAGGTCAGTCCCAGTTTTTCTTTTAATTCCTGAAGAAGATTCAGTACCTGTGCCTGTACGGAAACATCCAGCGCAGATACCGCCTCATCGCAAATAATGAGCTTTGGTTCCAGTGCAAGTGCTCTGGCGATACCAATACGCTGTTTCTGTCCGCCTGAAAGTTCATGGGGATAACGGCTCAAATGATATTCATCCAGACCTACCAGCTGAAGCAGCTCAAGAATCCGTTTTTCAGCATCGATCTTTCCAGTCAGACCATGGATCTTAAATGGCTCCATGAGGATCTGACGGATCGTACGTCTTGGATTCAGACATGCAGATGGATCCTGAAAAATGATCTGTACATCCTTTCTCATCTGCTTTAACGGTTCGCCCTTAAGCTGTGAAATATCTGTTCCATTCAGATAGATCTGACCATCCGTAGGTTTTTGCAAACGCACAAGCGTACGTCCAAGCGTGCTCTTTCCACATCCGCTTTCTCCTACGACCCCAAAGGTTTCCCCTTTCATGATCTCAAAGCTGACATCATCGACAGCCTTGACCTTCCCGTCACGTCTGGACCTGCCATTAAAATATACCTTGACCCGGTCGGCTTTCACCAGCACTTCTTTTTCATTTGCTGCCATAAGCTAACCCTCCCTGCTTTCATCATGCTGTGCAAAACGCCAGCATCTTACCTGCCGTTCTTCGGAGAGCTGTACTACAGGAGGCTCTGCCTTTCGACACTGTTCTGTCGCATAAGGACATCTCGGGCCAAAACTGCATCCTTCGATACGCTCCGTTGGATTCGGTACCATCCCCTCGATCGTAGCCAGAGGCGGACGATCCTTCGTGATCTTTGGAATCGCTCCCAAAAGACCGCAGGTATACGGATGCTTTGGATCCCGGAATAACTCTTTCACCGGAGCCTGCTCCACGATACGCCCCGTATACATCACGATTACCGTGTCACAAAGCTCACTGATCACACCAAGATCATGGGTAATAAACAAAACCGAAGTATCTCTGTCCTCGTTCAATCTGCGGATCAGATCAAGGATCTGGGCCTGGATCGTCACATCAAGCGCTGTCGTAGGCTCATCTGCAATCAGAACCTTCGGTTCACAGGCAAGTGCCATCGCAATCATAACTCTCTGACGCATCCCTCCAGACATCTGATGTGGATACTCATGAGCACGCACCTCCGGATTGGCGATCCCGACTGCTTTCATCATCCTGACCGCTTCCTCCATGGCTTCTTTCTTCTTAATCCCTCTGTGCAGACGCAAAGCCTCTGCGATCTGCTTTCCGCACTGAATGATCGGGTTCAGAGAAGTCATCGGCTCCTGAAAGATCATCGAGATCTCATTGCCGCGAATCTTCTGCATCTCCTTTTCCGGAGTCTTCACCAGATCCTTTCCATTGTACAGGATCTGTCCCTCAGTGATCCTGCCCGGAGGATTCGGGATCAGCTGCATGATTCCCAGGGAAGAGACACTCTTACCACTGCCGCTCTCTCCAACGATCCCCAGTTTTTCCCCTTTATGCAGTGTATAATTCAGGTGATCGACCGCTTTCACAGTCCCCTCGACCGTCTGAAATTCCACACATAGATTCTTAATCTCTAACAGCTTTTCTGACTGAATCATAATTTTCACAAACTTTCTAATCTATACCTTATGCTTCCACTATGGTGCTTTACAGCTTTTATGTGTTAAAGCGTCCAACCAAAACTTTACCTCTTTAAACATATACGTATACTTATACCATTTTTCCGTTCATTTTACAATATTTTTTTACATTTTGTAAAAAATGTCCAGTATTTCATACTCTCAGCTTACCCTAAATGATGCATTCCTGCTCCAGCTTTATATTTTCTTCCAGCATAAAATGAATCACCTCGTAAAATTCTTCCTCTCCGCACAGTTTCTCCAGACGCTTTCGATCTGACTCTGTAAGTTTCTTTCCATATTGCTTATATCGTTTCAGCGTATCCAGATCCATATGATAACTCAGAAATGGAATACCTGTTTTTTTACGAAGATCCCGCAAAATAGAAAATCCACCCGCATCCATATCTCCAAAATGATAGTATTTTGCATTCGGAATTACCTCGTAGACCATTTTTAACAAAATTCTTCGAATGCTGTTATGATATCCACCAAGATAAATAAGGAAACTTTCTTCTTCCCAATATCTGAAAAAAGAAGTAAGATTTTCAATGGTGATTACTTTTTTTATCCTTCCAGGATCTGAAAAACGAATGCGCATAAGATCCTCTCCGGAAATACCAATCCCCTGTCTTAACAATGATAGATCTACCTTTTCCTCTCCGATTGATATCCCGGCATCTCCTTTAAAATAAACATAATCAGGGGTTCTGTAAATTCCGTATTCAGCTAACAGTTCCATCGTATCCATTTCCGCATATTCCTCTGAAAACTGCCGGAATACTTTAGCAATACGGTTTTCTATCTGCTCAAAATATTTCGTGTCCTGAAAATGCATAATGGAAAATTCCCTGATATAGCATGATTTTCTGTTTTGCTCCACGAATACACATGCCTGCAGAAACTTATCTGTTTCCTTCGTATTCTCCAGCACAATATATTCTTTGACCGACTGATGATTTTGTAAGCGTTTCAGAAGATACATGACAAAACTCGCTGTAATTGGAGCCTCCACATCCAGATATTTCTGAAGTATCCTAATGTTTTCTTCCTCCAGTCCTCGTTTTGTCCTGCGCCCAACATATTGATAAGCTTCTTTTATATGATCTGTTTTCAATCTGACTTTCTGAATCAGATAATCCTGTTTGTTATCCTTCCAAATGATACTGATCAGATTTTTACGCTCCAATAGCTTCATGGAAATGTGAATACTTTCATATTCTGAAGAGCTCTCATCAAAATAAGAAGGAATCGAGGTTTTCGTAAACCGGAACTCTATCTGTATCGTTCTCTTATTCTCCCCCGTAAACAGCAGACTTTTCTCATATGTGTCCAACAGGTTATTTAAGATCTTCCGATCATACTGCACCATTGATATACCTCTCTACGAAACTTACCTTTTCATCCGTCATTACCAGTAACGTTTCTTCAACGAAGGGGCTGATATACTGTATTTTGTCAGGCGGAGCCGCAATCAGGATCTGCAGCGGCAACCTTCTTAAAAATTCCAGAACGCCGCCTATCCTCTCGTCATCCATGTTATTAAAAGCTTCATCAAACAGCACAAGACCTATTGCCTCGCCACCAATATTGTTTTTATAAAGCTGAACAAAGGATGCTGCTACCGTTACATAAAACGGTGTCTGCGTTTCGCCGCCGCTCTTTTCCTCACATACTTTGGAATACAGAGAATAATTTCCATCGCTGTGAATGATGCGGATATCATAATCCATGTAAGTTCTATAATCTGTAAATTCATCCAATGCCTTAGCATTGTTATCATTGTCCAGTGCCAGCCGTTCAAACAGTTCCTCTATTACCGCTTTATGAGTTTCATGGAATAGACCGCTGAAAATGGACTCTCCCTGCATGGCATTAAAATCATCCATAATCATCTCATAATACTGTCTGTATCTTTTACTTGGCATGTATAGGAATTCATACTTTTCATTGCTAAACGTAATATCATTCAGAGCCTTATTCAGTTCTTTAAACTCCGCCTGTGCAATCTTCATATTTTCCTGTAATTTAGACAGGAACTGCTCTCTGAATTCTTCTTCCGCCGCACATCTGGCAGACTCCACCTTTCCTTCATACTGCAGCAGTTCTGAATTCTTAAGCTTTAGATATTCTGTCTCAAATTCCTGATAACCTTCCATCGTCGCCGCTGCACCAAAATCATGTGCCGTTTTGTATTCGCCCATAGATTCTTTCATGGCATCCATTGTCTTGGCCACCAGGGTCTGATTCGCCTTCCTGCGTCTTACATAATTATCCCTGAACTGTGAATAGGACTTGTCCTCCGTCTGCTTCTCATATTCCTGCCTCCAAACCGACAGAGAATCCCCCGCTTTGCTTCCCAGTTCCTCGTAAATGACTGCTTTTTCAGCATGCTCTGCCTGCCCATTGACTACCTGCTCTTTTGTTAAACTGATTCTTTCTTCTGTTTTGCCTGCTGCTCTGTTCAAAGAATTCAGCTTCACTGCAAGCTCACCCAGAATTTTTTCCAGCGACGATAACTGTATCTGTTTCATAATCATATTGGAGTTCTTCTCCAGGGTGGCTATGTTTTCTTTACATTTATTGATTTCCAGAGAAACCTGCCGCAGATCACTAATGACATCCAGTCTGTACTTAATATCCGTATCATGCTCTGTTCCCAAAGGCTCCAGAACAAATTCCAGCTGTTCCAGTCTGGTTTTCAGTTCTCTTAACTGCTCTTTGATTTCTTCACGCTTCTTTTTTGCCTGTTCTAACTGAACCTTCAGTGCGTTCTGACCAATGTAAGGTGTTTCAAAGATAGCCGGTTTTATGGCACTGGCCACATTATTCTGGTACTTCATGCACTCTTTTGTAATGGATGTTTTATAGTTTTTCAATTCCCGATAATGTGCACACATATGCACCTTTCCAAGAATCATATTAATATAGCGCTTTGCATATTTGTTTTGCGAGGTCACAACCGCAGCCAGTGACCCCTCCGGTGCAGTGTCATACTGGTCCAGATTCTGCGTATTAATGAGTCCGACTCCATACGCCTTTTTTTCTTTTCGAAGTCTGTCATAAACTCCAAGTGCAATGTCAAAATTCTCCGGTTCCACTAAAATGTAGAATCTCTGCGTATTTAAGTATCCCTCCACGGCATTTCTCCAGGAATCATCTGTGATCTCCAGCATCTCACACAAAATGCGGGGTTCCGGTGTTCTTCCAATACGCAGAAATTCCTCTTTAACAGCCATCCTGACACGCTCCACATCATCGGCATAGGACAGCTTTTTCTTCATCAATTGCTCAATTTTTCTGTCCAATTCCTGCTTTTGGCTGCTGACAGCTGCTTCTTCCGCTGCTATTTCTGCTCTTTTTTTGAATATCCTGTCACGCATTTCATTCTTATACGCAATGACATTTAAAAGGATGTCTTTCACCTTTGCCAGATCAATATCTTTATCTATGCTGCAAAGATAATCATAGTAAAGTTTTACAGAGGCATCTACATCTCTAACCTCCAACAACTTCTTCAGCTGTCTTTTCGATGCATCTACGCTCCTCTTCAGCATTTCATATTCTTCCAGCAGACCTTTCTTTTTACTTTTCAGAAACTGCAGCCTCTTCTCCTGCTCATCCTTTGCCAGAAAATCTTTATCTGTTGCAAGCTCTGCCCGCAGATCATCCCTGATTTGCTGCTTTTCCATTTGCTCATCTTTCACCTGATCGATCTGTCTGTTCTGCGCTTCCAGTCTGAGCGTATCAGACTGGATCTCCGACTTCATTCTCTTTATATCTTCACCAATCAGGTCAGCCTCCACTCTTGCCAGATAATATTCGTACTGTCTGTCCTTTCGGGATCCATCTTCCACCTGATCATGCAATGCATTGATTTTTTCCAATCTGCCAATACGAATCTTTACGTTCTCCAGCGTACGCTGCAGATCCTGATATGTGCGAACATTTTCCCGCAGTACATCAATATTTACTTCTTTTTCATCTAACACATACGAATAAACAAAATCTTTAATATCATCAATTGGCCTGAAAGCCAGCGCTTTAGGAATCAATCGGAAGAATTTGTCCTCGATTCGTCCAAACCTGTTCTTAATCATGGATCTGGCTTCTTTGTCTGTCGTGCACCATTGCTTGATCTTCTTAGCGTTCGTTGTCCTGAACTGATTAATGGACTTCGGTGTTTTTCCCTGAAAAAAAAGGGAATCCTCCAGGCGAAGACCATCCATCAGATATCTTGCTGTTTTTTCCTGTCCTTCAGAAGCTGAATCCACCACTGCTCCAACCACAAAGTACCTGTTCCTTTTTTCTTCATAAAATTCCAATGCAATATGCGCACTGATCTCACCGGTACGTTCATAAGGGCGGTTTTCCCGTCCTGTTTTACAGCGGATGTATCCTGTCAGTTTTCTTTTTCCATTCTCGTGTGCAGCCTTATTGAAATAATTCGTGGAACATATCACCACAAACTGGATGGCATCCAAAAGGGTGGATTTTCCGGCACCATTTTCTCCGGAAATTAAAGTGGATTTTTCAAATTCAATCGTCGTATTCGTAAAGCGATGCCAGTTAATCAGCTTCACTCTCATCAGCTTCTTCACTGTTTTTTCCTCCCTTTCTGTAAATTTCCAGCTTTTCATAAGCAGCTTTGATATCTTCGACCCGAACAGCCATCAGAATCGAATCGAAAATAATGATACGAGCTTCTTCATCTGTCAGATTCGTATCAAGAGTTTCGATAATCTGAAATCTTTTCAATGTGCTGACTGCATTGCGAAACGTTGTTTTATCAATCATCTTATCCCTGATTTTCAGACTCAAAAACTTTTCATGGATATCCCCCACATTTACAATGACTTCATCTGTGACAGAAAGCTCTCTTCTTTTTTCATCGTAGAGAATCCGAAGAATCAGCAAAAGAACAGATTCAAAGAGTTTCATATTATAACGATTATAATTCTGCGGATTTGTCAACTGTATAACCCCATACTCCTCATTAATTTCCAACCGATATCCCAATAAAGCAAAACACTCTGAAAACTTTTCTTTATACTTTATCACAAAATAATAATCTGCTTTATTCGTCTGATTTCTTTTACAAAGGAAACAGGCACTTAGTAAACGATTGCAGATCCGTGAAAAATCATCCTTATCCCGCTGCAGCATTCCGTTTAGAATATCCATATCTATCGATGTTCCCTCCTGTGTATCGTAAAATCAGTAAACTGATAACCGTCTTTTTGTATCATCTCTTTCACAGCAATCGTATACTTCATATTTTTTCTCTGCCCGTAGAGTCTTATATAAATCATCTTGACAAAATCATCTGTATTTTCTAATGGAAGCTCTGAAGCCAGCATTTTCTGCCTGTCACCCAACTGTTCTTCCACATAATTGTTTACCTTTTCCGGATTTAAAACTCTTGCCAGTTTTTCCAGCATCCGTCTCATTTTTTCATTACGAAATGCCTGATCCGGCTGCTCCACCGAAATCTTCTCCGGTTCAAATGCTTTTTTCCCTTCTATCGGCGTATAGAGAGACTTTTCATCCAGTACGGCAACACTGTAGATTCGAACCAGTTCATCGATAAATTCGATTCGATAGATACCGCCCAGATCCATATTCTCCCGGTTGATTTCTTCGTTCATTCCTGACAGTATCTCTTTGATTTGCCCTCTGACATCTTCCCCACCTATCAGATAAAACTTTGCCCGGTTGATTGCTGCTCTCTGGTACTGTGTATTCTTTCGATTAATCTCTGATAAGATTTCATCCATATTCTGAAAGGCATCTATCACCTGATGGATGTAATGATAAACAAGTTCCTCCGCTTCTTCCTTCGAAATCTCACGAATGTCTGCCAGTTCTTTACTCGCTTTTTCCACATAAGATCTGCTCCGGCTTTTACTTTCCAGCCTTTCAATAATCTCCGGACGAAACTTTGATACATTATCCGACGTAAGCAGCCGGTGATATGCCTTATCCACAATATTTTCAATATAATCATTAAACAGCACATTCATAATCTCGGCCGGAGTTTTATATCTGGTCAGCTCATCAATGTAGTGCTTGATGCTGGAGCTCAGATTCTTCAGCCCCGTGATCAGCATATCTGTATTTTCCACGATTGACAAAAGCACAATACCCGGATTATCTGTTGAACTTCTCACCAGACTGTATATGGTATAGATATACCCCTGATATTCAATCTGCTTTCCCTCTGCAATTTCAAGGAGTGTCCTTATAACCTTGACTGCATATTCTTTGAAATTGACCCTTTGCACGTAACTCTTATCTGTTTCAATATCGATCCATCCGCAATTCTCCAATTTTCGAAGCATCCAGTTTGCTTTGTCTCTTGCAGACTTCCCTTCTACGTCCTCTCCGGACAGTTCCGCTGCCTGTGTTTGTTCAAAATAGTACTGTAATTCCTCTACCAGAACATCTCTTTCCACACCAAACGAAAGCTGATGATCCATTACGGAAAACAGCTTGCAGATACATTCCCAGTAGACTACCTTATTGGGAGATGCTAACGGCACAAAAAAATGTTCATCTATAATATGAAACACATTCGTCTCCTTCCATGAATCCATCCGTATTGCTTTTTATCCATCATAACACACCCGCATAAAGATTCAAATATATCATGAAACTATTTCGAGACTGCAAAATGGAGCAACGCCCCTATATATCTGAGCTAATATTCTGACCTTTGAGGGAGCCCACATATTTTGTCAGACTGCCTCTTGCTATCCTCGATAGAGGTGGAAAATGTAACAGAAATGATCATGGGAGCCGGTGATGGTAACATGAATGAGTCATACCACCGGCTCCCTTTCATCTCAGTCGAGAAAACTCCCACCTCTTAGTTGATAAACTACTATCTGAATCTTTGCATGCTATATTTGAAGTCTTCCAATCCTTTTAATCTTTTTACTCTGCGAAGTTTTGTACCACACACATTACATATCTGGTCAAGTCCGGCTTCCACAATAACATTTGACACCCTTATTTCCTTTGGTGCTCCAAATTGAAAAATAAATCCTATCAGAATTTCCGCCAGCATTACAACCGCATCATCCTCCGGTTCCAGCATTTCAAACTTGATGATTGTCCCCGTATTTGCATCTCCTAATAATGACAATGCCGGATTTGCAGGACGATCATACTTTTTATCTGTAACAGATGCTCCCAACACAGATACATCCGCCTCTAAAACAGCATCGCATTTCGGGGCTTTTTTAAGATCTGAGAGCAGCTCTTCATCTGTGATCAGCAAATTTCCAAATTGAAAAGCTGTAAAAGGAAGTGGTTCTTCACCAAAATTCCATGATTTCTTATCTTTTCCAAAAGAAAACAGAAACATATTTCCCGATTCAAAATCAATCTGCATGTCTGTTTTATCATAGTAACGCAGAGCCAGTTCCAAATCCTGCAGATATTCGCTCATACGCAATACTTCTTCCTCATCCATATTATATGGATAATATCCCGGCTCATATGACAGAAAATACAGCCACTGATTTTTTCCCCGATATGTATATCCCAATTCTTTAATGATCTTTCTTTGCTTCTCAGAAAGTTCGTCACGGTTCCCCCAATAGCAGGTGAGATTTCTTTGGTTAAACATCGCATATTCCGGAGTCAGATTCATACTCTCATGCATGGTAAGCATAAGAAAACTGTTTAATCCCTCGTATCCTTCATAGACGGCTATTCCATAACAATCACCGCCTCGCCCCAGTATACTGAAGAAAATCGTTTCCTCTTCAGCACCATATCTGATGCCGATTAAATCCATATCCCAGAACTTCTCCCATGGCTTCAGTTCCTTAATTCGTGTTCCTGCCTCATATAATGCTTTCCATTGTTCTATAGACGCCTCTTTTCTCATATGTCCTCCCTATCTCTTCCTAAAGCCATATTCTTTCTCAAACGCTCAAATATTTCAAAAGCAACCGGGCAGCTGGAAATGGTAATTAATATCCCCGGCAAACCTCTGTGAAATTGCTTAGATGATAATATCCTGACACAGCTTTACTTCACTATACTTCATTTCAGCCCACCGTACAATCTATTTTTCTTATCAAAACATCAAAATGAATGACGGTACTTGGGATGATCGTGCTCCATCGGATAGACAAAACAACCATTTTATCTTCTAACGCCATTTTCATCAAAAGTACGCTTAAGTGCTTTTTCTACCGACACAATAGAACCAATCAAGACAGCAAGCTGCACCATTTCAACAATAAGTGCAACAATTCCTACAGCATCATCACTCGAATGTACAAATGGGATCTGTACAAGAATCGTAGGAATCAAAATAATGAACCCTAATTTTATCCATAATCTGCCACAGTAATCGTGTGCAAATGTCCATGTGTCCTTATTCTTTTTTGACATTGCTGTTCTGTAACCAACGAAGCCATTTATTTCTTTAGGTGGCTTCTTATACATGCAATAACCACCTATAAGCATAATAGAAGGCATCAACAAATTGCATACGAACATTGCTATAAAAAATCCCATGCATCTATCCTCTCATAATCCCGACTTCTCCATTTCAAAAACCGGAATCTGTCGAGTTCTCCTGCAAAAAGAAAATATCAATTTCATGAACTAAAGCCTGCATATCATTATGTATTCTTCCTCATTTTCATTAACTATTTCAAAACCAACATTTTTATACATATGTACCGCATAATTCTTCTTCTGAACGGCTAGTGATGATTGTCTGTATCCTTGCTCTTTTAATTCCGTTAGCATTCTTTTCATCAATTCAGTTCCAATTCCATAACTTCTATAATCTTTCAATAACGATATTGCAAGGGACGGAGTTTCGTCATCTACATGCCCATAATCATTCATAATACGAGCCCATACTGCACCTACGATCTGATTATCAACTTCAGCGACAAAACTCATATCCCCTTTTCGTTTTCCAAAATCGGTAACATATATCTGCAATTCCGGCTGATTGATAATATCTTTTGAGGGTGCCTCTACTCCTTCCGGAATAAATATAGCCTCATACAGAAATGTATCTAAAACATTCACTTCTTCCTGCTTTAATTCTCGTATCCTGTAATCCATAGAATCCTCCGATTTACGTTTTTTATAAATCAGTTGTCATTCCACTCATAATTTTGAACTCCAGTAAAGTATAGCACAAAAGCCCCCTTAATTCCACAGGATTTCCGAGCTGTGTCTCTATTGGGCCTATATAAAAAAATTTTTCTGAGAGACACAAATACTCATGTAAAACGGAAGCATTTCCGACTTTTTGTATCTATGTAGAAAAAGTTTGTTGTGAGACCCAGAGTTTCCCTGATTTTAAGTATCATTGAACAACATTTTTTTACAGTGGCCCAAAGTGGCTGATTTTAGCCGTTATTTCAAAGTTTTTTGTATCTTTTTACGTATATTTTCCCAGATAGGCCTAATTAACAAGAAATGTTTTTCAGACACGGCATAGAAAAAGTCCCGGCTTCACGGGACAGTCTGGAAAATATTTCTTTTGAACCGAGTCGGCTCCCGTCCGCACTCGATGAATTTCCTTATAGAGAAAGTTTTTTTATCCGGATTCTCATCGGACTCATTTGGGTGGAGTGTTTCTTTTTAAAAACCATATTTTTTCACAGGTATGGATAAAATACAGGATTTTTGGGTATGGCAAACAAGCCCTTACCGTAAACAGCAAGAGTAATCCTATATCTGGTTATATTCGGTTATTCCAGAGCCGGCATTCCGCGGATATATTGAGCTGCTGACCGCCTGCTCATTCGTGGCAGTATCTCAACCTTTGAACCACAGTCTGCGCAGATGCTTACATCCTTTCCGAAAAAATGAAGGATCAGTTCTGCTTCTGACATACTCTTAACTTCTGAAGGTTCATACATCTTGTTTAGAAGTGTGTAGATCCGTTCAAGGAATTTTTTTCTGACACAGCCTGCAAGAAAACCGGCACTGCGGACACGGCAGAATCCAGGCGGAAGCAGATGCATCAGGAATCTCCGGATGAATTCTTCTGTGGAAATGGTCATCTCTTTCATAGTGTAAGAGGATCCATGATAATCTTTGTAACGGAATGTGACTCTTTCTTTATCATAAGACAGGATCCGGCTGTTTGATATCGCAGTACGGTTTGTATAACGCGCGAAGTAACTTACTGCATTGTCAGTAGTTTCCTTCTCATCTGTTTTACCGCCAGACTTTTTTACAGGCGCAAGCGGTTTGATTTCAACATTCCATGTAGTGTTGTAGCATTTGTTCAGAAGGTCTTTCCATTCATAGCTGTTCCGATACTTCTGTGCAGCGTGAAAGTACTGTAGTTTTTCATCATCGTGCAGTTTTTTCAATCCTGCCATAAACTTACCTTTGTAGACTTTTGTTACGGCATTCTGCGGTAAAAAGAAATGATTGGAAAGACAGCGTTTGAAACGTGTTTTATCTTTCGTGAGGCCTCCTCCGGAAACCAGGACATGAAGATGGTAATGGAGCGAAAGGTCAGAACCAAACGAATGCAGTATCATCAGGATACCTGGTGTCATCTTCAGCTTTTTCATGGAAAGCTCCAGGATTGTTTCCTTTGCCGATGAAAACAGAAGATTCAGGGTATCCTTCTGATTCTGGTACATGATATCCGCCAGTGTATGCGGAAGGGTAAAGACCAGATGGAAGTATGGTATTCCGGGAATGACCTCAGCCTGGCGCATTGCCGTCCAGCGTTTTTCTTCCAGGTATCCGCAGCTGGGACAGTTGCGGTTTCCACAGGAACATGGGCGCATTTCAATCTTCCCGCATTGGCTGCAATGGATGAGACTGTATCCGAGTTTTCCGGTTTTACAGCTGATCATTGCATTCAGCGTTTTCCGTTTAAACTCCGGAACCGGATGGGAAAGGCAGTAATCACTGAAGTTCAGTTTCAACAGGTCACGAATGGCATAATTATGGGCGGTATCATCAGAAAGGAATGGTTCTATCATGGAATCCGTCCCCCTTTCTGCCAGGTCTTCTTCCGTCCACCAGCCAACAGACTTCTCAGGAGAAGTTTTTCGCATCGAAAGGATTTTCAATGTGTCTCCTTTCCTTCAGCTTAGCATCGAGCTGGACATAGATGAGGGTACTTGTAATCGTGCGGTGGCGGAGACGCTGCTGTACCTGGAACAGATCCGCACCGGACTGATAGTAATGAAGGGCCTGGG
>JAEDFS010000113.1 GCA_016297895.1 Marvinbryantia sp. | reverse complement strand
TTCAGTGCGCGATCAGGGGTTCGAACCCTGGACACCCTGATTAAGAGTCAGGTGCTCTGCCAGCTGAGCTAATCGCGCATACCATATTCAATTCCCTCGAACGAAAAATATTATATTACATCCTTTAGATAAATGCAAGTCTTTTTTTATATTTTTTTTAGAAATCCCTGTTGTGTATTTCTTGAAACCTTGGCGCAAAAACATTATACTGGTATCAGCAGCAGAAAGAAATGAGGATATATTATGAAAAATGACACAAACCAGGAACAATCCCAGGAGAAACGGAGATCTCCTCAGAAATTTATTCCTAACAACCAATACTTTACCATCTCCATATATGCACTGATTGTCATCGCCGCCGGAGCGCTGATCATCCGTGTCATTATGACGCCCCATGCGGTGTCAGATGCACTGAAAAATATTCTTAATGTATTAATGCCGTTCCTGATCGGCCTGCTGATCGCTTTTATCCTGAACCCGATCATTAAGACGCTGATCCGATTTTTATCCGGTCCCTGTAAGATCAAAAACGGAAAACTCTGCAAGATCCTTGCCACGGTCGTTTCCTATCTATGTGTACTGGGCATTATCTTCGTATGTTTCCTGTTTATCGTTCCGCAGATCATTACCAGTATCACGGAAGTCATCAACGGACTTCCCAAGCTGTACAGCATCACCTACGATTTCTTTAATAATCTGCAGGAGCGCTTCCCAAACACCGATGTTTCCGAGTTACAGAAGCTGGTGAACGAAGTGCTGCCGGAATTGATCAGCTACATCAAAGACTTTGCCAGCAGCCTGGTACCGGCCATCTATTCCGCTTCCATTTCCATCGTGAACTGGCTGCTGAATATGATTATTGCAATCATTGTATCGGTATATATGCTCAGTGACAAAAAAAACCTCCAGCGTTCCTTCCGTCTGGTCCTTTACAGCATCATTCCGGTCAAATACATTGACTCTCTGATGAGCATCCTGTCAGAATGCAATAAAATATTTACCAATTTCATCGTAGGAAAAGCCATTGACTCTACCATTATCGGTGTGCTCTGTTTTGTCCTGATGAGCATTTTCCGTATGGAATACGCATTGCTGATCAGTGTGATCGTAGGGATCACCAATATGATCCCCTACTTCGGACCGTTTATCGGCGCGGTTCCCGGCGCTCTTGTTCTGCTGATCGTGAGTCCCTTCAAAGCTTTGGGCTTTGGTGTGCTTATTCTGGTGCTTCAGCAGTTTGACGGCCTGTATCTTGGACCCAAGATCATGGGCGATACCATCGGTCTGAAACCGCTGTGGATCATCATCGCCATTACTCTCGGCGGAAGCCTGGCGGGTGTTCTTGGTATGTTCCTCAGCGTCCCGGTAATCGCCATTATCGGTTACCTTCTGAGCCTCTTTATTGATTACCGGCTGAAAAAACGGAATTTTGATCCGGAACGGATTCAGTAACATAGACTTCTCGTCAAAAACACTCCCCCGCCGGAGGATTCCACTTACGGTTTCCTCCGACGGGGGCTTCTTATTTCTTTCTTTCACTTTTCAGGACCTGTGCCACTTCCTGAAAAGATTTTTTTACGGTCTGAAATTTCCTTCCGCTGATCTGCCGGTCATACAGCATCGCTGCAATATTTCTCTCCATCCTTCCTTTACGCATTCTTTCTCACCTGATTTCTTTGTTTCTCTCATTTTACCAGTATGCGAAAGGTCTCCTCCCTGTTCTATCTGCTGATGATCATCTTGTGGATCGGATTTCCTTTGGATGAAAACTTTTCCTCATATTCCGTCATAATATTATCCTTCATGAGCTTCTCATCTCCGTGAAGGTCAAAGGTACACAGATCCAGCTTCCAGCCTGCCGGTTCTACCTCCTCCAACGCAAATGTGAACAGATCCCGGTTGTCGGTCTTGAACTCCACCCTGCCGTCTTTATTCAGGATCTGATCATAACGTGCCAGGAACTGTCTGGACGGCAGACGACGCCTGGCATGGCGCTCTTTGGGCCAGGGATCCGAGAAATTCAGGTAGATGCGTTCTACCTCCCCCTGTCCGAAGATCTCCGGCAGTTCTGCGGCATCTATACACAGAAAATACAGGTTAGAAGGCTTTTCTTCCTGCTTTTCCAGTTTTTCCACTGCCCGCAGGAGAACACTGGTATAGCGCTCAATTCCAATATAGTTGATCTCCGGATGTCTGTCAGCCAGTTCCGTGATAAACTTTCCTTTTCCCATTCCCACTTCGATATGAATGGGATGGTCATTCCCAAAGACCGTTTTCCAGTCGCCCTTTTTCTCCATGGGATTTTGGATCACCAGGTCGCTTCCTGCAATCACCGCCTCTGCCCGGGGAATATTCCTCAGTCTCATGACTCTCTATCCTCTTTTTCTACAGATTTTTTCGTATAGTCAGCATATTGCTGCCGTCTTTATACTCATAGGATACCTCATCCATGCTCTTTTTCACCATAAAGATGCCAAGGCCTCCGATTTTCCGGTCTTCTGCAGACAGGGTAATATCCGGATCCTCTCTTTTCAGCGGATCATAGGGGGTTCCCTGATCCACAAAGGTGATGCGAATGGATTTGGGATCTTTCTGCGTTTCCACCCGGATCAGCGCATCTCCGCTTTCTTCTCCATATGCATAGTGAGCGATATTTACGAAGAGCTCTTCCACCGCAATATCGATCTGCATCTGCGTTTTTGCCGGACATTCCAGCTCTTCCAGATGTTTGTCCACAAATGCCAGCACCTCATCCAGCTTCTCAGTCTTTGCTTCTACTTTCAATTCGCTGACCTCCGTTTCTCCGGTTCCAAAATAACTCAGGCAAAGCATGGTAATATCATCAAACTGAGGCGCATCTCCCACAAACCGTGCGATCTCCTCTTTCACGTTGTGTAGAAGCTCTTCCGGTGCTGCCATGGGATCTCTGTTCAGCGCCGCCAGCATCCGTTCTGCACCGAACAGTTCATCGGAAGCATTCGTTGCCTCCGGAACACCATCTGTGTAGACAAACAGGCTGTCGCCCGGGTGCATTTCAAATTC
>JAEDFS010000013.1 GCA_016297895.1 Marvinbryantia sp. | reverse complement strand
TGCCTAAGAATACACCAGAGATTGTGACGGTTCCGAAGGCAAACTATATTGCAGTTAGAGGAAAAGGAAATCCCAATGAGGAAGGCGGTGCATATCAGCAAGCTGTGGGAATTTTGTATGCTGTGGCATACACTCTGAAAATGAGTTACAAGTCGGACTATAAGATAGAGGAATTTTTTGAGTATGTTGTTCCTCCGCTTGAAGGGTTTTGGTGGCAGGATGGAGTAGAGGGCTGTGATTATTGCAGCAAAGCGGAGTTTAACTGGATATCGGTCATCAGACTGCCTGATTTTGTGACAAAAGCGGATTTTGACTGGGCGGTGAAAGCAGCATCTGCAAAGAAGAAAATGGATTGCTCCAAGGCAGAATATTTAACTGTGGAAGAAGGCTTATGTGTCCAGATTATGCATCATGGACCTTTTGATGACGAGCCAGCAACAGTAGCTATTATGAATCAATATATCGAAGAGAACGGATATAGAAATGATTTTAGTAATGGCAGACTGCATCACGAAATCTATATGTCTGATGCAAGAAAGGTCGCTCCGGAAAAATGGAAGACCGTAATCAGGCATCCAATCTGCAAAAACGAAGGGTAGGAGAAAATGAGCAAGGCATTAGTAGTTATTGATATTCAGAATGATATTACAAAACATTACAGGGATATAATCGATAAAATAAATGATGCAATCTCCTGGGCACAAAGTCAGGGAATATATATTGTGTATATTAAGCACAACAATCTTACTGCCGGTACAAGAACTTTCAAGCCGAATACAAAAGGAGCCGAGCTTGTACCGGAGCTTTCGGTGGTATCAGAGCATATCTTTGTGAAAACGAAATCCAATGCATTAACCAGTGAAGATTTTACCAGGTTTATTACAGACAGTAAAATCGACGAATTTTTTATATGTGGCGCTGATGCTGCAGCTTGTGTGAAGTCAACCAGTTATAATATGGCAAAGGCAGGTTTCAAGGTACATGTGATTTCTGATTGTGTAACAAGCTATGATCTGAAGAAGATTGATGAGATGCTTGAATACTATGAGAAAAAAGGATGTGACGTTAAGCTGCTAGATCAGTTTATTTTGGATTGATGTACTACCGGTATCAAAGAAACGGACAAATAAAGCCACGAAATGTCGGGAAGAAGTAATTCCTATGAGATAAAATAGTTTCAGAGCAAGCGAAGGGAGAAAAGAACTATGGAATGGATGGCAATTATCGGTGATTCGGTTCAGTACATTGAGGATCATATAACAGAGGATATTTCAGCTGAGAACATTGCAAAAGCAGTCGGCGTTTCACCTTTCTATTTTCAGAAGGGGTTTGCAATGCTTTGTGGTTTCAGTGTGGCTGAGTATATTCGTAACAGAAGGCTTGCCCTTGCCGGCAATGATCTGTTGATTACTGATGACAAGGTTATTGATATTGCTATGAAGTATGGGTATGACTCTCCGGATAGTTTTACCAAAGCATTTACCAGATTCCATGGTGTATCGCCTTCATCCGTGCGCAAGGATGAGGTGCTGCTAAAAACCTTTGCTCCGCTGAAACTAAAAATATCATTAGAGGGAGGCTATCTCATGGATTACAAGATTATCAAAAAAGATGCTTTTACTGTTATTGCAAATGCAAAGACATTTCCTTTTATAAAGTGAAAAAAGTAATGCCTAAGGATGAAGAGAAATGGATCCGTGTGGAAGATTCCCATCCGGCAATTGTTACGAAGAGAAATTTTGATACCGTGCAGAGAATTATGCAGAGGGATATCCGCATCGCTCCGGCAGAGGAAACAGTTTATCCGTTTTCAGGTTATTTGAAATGTGCTGACTGCGGACAGAACATGGTTCGCAAGCATTACACCGCCGGGGATAAGGAATACACATATTTTATCTGTTCTACACGAAAGGCTAAAAAGGGCTGCAGTACACACAGCATTGATGAAGAAACTCTTATGGCCAGTGTACTGAATGCCGTAAAAAGCCATATTGATATGGTGTTGGAGGCGGAGCAGCTTCTCGAAATGGTGGAATCACTGCCAGAGAATAATTTCAAGTAATTCGTTTGGAGTTACAATGAAAGGCTTTGTTGGGAAATGTTTCATGTTTCCTGTCATCAACATGGAATCTTCATCACGTTTTGCCGGTGGATCATCCTCTTTATTTTTGCTTCATGATGAGCCGAACCCGGAGATGACAAGCTTTGTATTCCGTGAAACTTTGATGACGCAATTGCTTCTTTGGGGGAATGCGTACAGTCAGATTATTCGAAATGCAAGGGGCGAGATTATTGCACTTTATCCACTGATGCCGGACAGAATAACGGTGAACCGTGATGGAGAAGGTCAGCTTTATTATGAGTACAACATGAGCACGGATGATGCACATACTTTGAAGGATCCGACAGTGAGGCTTCAGCCTCACGATGGGGAAGATTAAAGTCCAGAGTTGGATGGATTGCATTTGATTTCTGCCAGAGAGTGTAAGTGAATAAGGATACAGAGGTGAGCCTGCGGGTGTTGGGATGTCCTGATGTCCGCAGGCTTTTTTCTTGACAAAATCGACAACAGTGTCTATAATGAAAAACGACATAAGTGTCGAAAATGGAGATGTAGATATGATTAGCAAGAAGGCACGAACAAGAGAAAGTATTTTAGAAAATGCATATGAGTTGTTTGCAAAGGATGGATTTAATAAGATCACTATGAAAGATATCTGCGAAGCAACTGGAATGAGCAGAGGTGGGGTATATAGTCATTTTGGAAGCACAAGAGAATTGTTTGAAGCAATTCTTGAGAAAATCAACCAGAAAGATGAAATGAATTTTCAAAAAGAAATAGAAGATGGGATGGCGGCAACAGTTATTCTTGACAGAGCACTTGCGCTGATGAGGAATGAGATGGAGCATTCAGAAGATTCACTGTCTCTGGCAATGTATGAATATTCAGGTACCTGCTCGAATGATAGGATGAATTACTTCAATAGGATAGGTGAAAAGAAATGGTCTGATCTTATTGAATACGGAATAGTCAGAGGCGAATTCAATACAGTGAATGTCAAAGAGATTGTTAATGTAATTCTCTATGCTTATCAGGGTGTTCGAATGTGGAGCAGAATTGTAAGTATGACACCCGAGGTGTATGATTCGATAACGAATCATATTAGAAAGCAGTTGATAAAGGAGCAATAGGTTATGGTATTTGAAACAGAAAGACTGATTCTCCGTCCTTGGGAGGAGAAGGATGCAGAAAGCTTATATAAATATGCAAAAGATCCAAAGGTTGGTCCGATTGCAGGATGGCCTGTTCATACAAGTGTGGAAAATAGCCTTGAAATCATAAAAAACGTGTTATCTGCAGATGAAACATATGCTGTGTGTCTGAAAGAAGATAATGTGGCGATAGGCAGCATAGGTTTAATTCCTCCTGCTCAGTCGCATACTGCTGTGGCAGATGATGAGATAGAGGTGGGATATTGGATTGGAGTACCATTCTGGGGACGAGGACTGATTCCGGAAGCAGTCAAAGCATTACAGAAGCATGCATTTTTGGATTTAGGCTGCAGTGCTATGTGGTGCGGGTATTATGACGGCAATGAAAAATCGAAACGATGCCAGGAGAAGTGCGGCTTTGTGTATCATCACACGGAAGAAAATAAACCGTGTGAACTTATGGGAGATGTAAGAACAGAGCATTTCACTTTTCTTACAAAACAAGACTGGTTGGATAATCAGAATAAGAAGTTGGTTTTTTATGTTCATGGAAAAGGTGGCAGCGCTTCAGAATCTGAGTATTACAAACCGTTTTTTAGAGACTGTGATATATATGGGTTTGATTACAAAGCTGAGAATCCATGGGAGGCTAAGGAAGAGTTTGGTGATAAGGTAAAGGAACTTAAAAAGACATATAGTGAGATGATTCTTGTTGCCGGCAGCATTGGGGCTTATTTTTCTATGAATGCAGGAATCGGCGATTATTTTGAAAAAGCATATTTTATTTCGCCGATTGTAAATCTGGAGAAACTGATACTTGCTATGATTTCCTGGGCAGGAGTAAGCGAAAGAGAACTGGAAGAGAAAAAAATTATTCCGGTTGATTTCGGAGATGACTTATCCTGGGATTATCTTCAGTATGTCAGAAATAATAAGATTAACTGGAAGGTGCCGACTGAAATATTGTATGGAAGCACGGATAACCTGCAGTCAATCGATACGATCAATGAATTTGTTAATGATAATGGCGCAGGGTTTACAGTGATGGAGGGCGGAGAACACTGGTTTCATACTAAGGAGCAGATGAGTTTTTTGGATAGATGGATGCAGGAGTTATGTGATGAGCAAATATGATGGATTGTGGAAATGGATAGCTGAAAATGGTCAGGATCAATTTAAACTGACATATGCACAGATAGGGGAATTAGCAGGTGTTTCGTCTCTGTTTTCAGAAGGGATTTGCAATGCTTTGTGGTTTCAGTGTGACTGAGTATATTTGTAGCAGAAGGCTTGCCCTTGCTGAGCATATCAGAAAGGAGATTCAAGGTCATGAGTAATAAAATCTACAACGCTTGTATTTTAGAAAGTAAGGCAGAGACAATAATATTGGTATCAATCACTACAAGATGGTGCAATATATCACCTGCTTCCTAAGTGAAAACTGGTCAAAGAGGGTATTAATTTACAATAAAACGTAAAAAATAACAATATTTATTGTGCATTATTACTTGCCATGGTACAATGATTTTGGAAATAGAAGTAATCTGTATTTGAGACGGGAGACAGTCGGAAAACAAACCAGAAACTATGGAGGAATGAAAAATGGATGAAATGATTTCGGTATTAGAGGATATCCTTCGGGAGCTGCAGGATATTAACGGGAAATTGGATGAGATCAAAGGGGACGGACTTTATAATTCTATCAGTGATGTATGTAATAAGTTAGACAGCCTGGAAACGGCAATCGGTGAAGTCGATTCGTCGATTATGATGCTGGATTAGGGTGACACGGCGAGATGAACACATATGGAACTTATTTTGGCGTAGATGGCTGCAAGGGAGGGTGAATTGATAAATTAAATGTCCGGGAGAAGGCAAAGAAATGTTAATATAGAAATGGAAACAGAAGAGAACCTACCATGACCAGACAACAAGTATTCGATTATACAACCCAACAATTTAACACCTCTCCGGATTACCCCTGGAACGATGAGAATGCAGTCCTGCGCCATTCGGACAACAAAAAATGGTATGCTGTTCTCCTTAGAATATCCAGGTCCAAGCTGGGTCTTACCGGCAATGACATCATCGATGTACTGAACCTGAAATGTGATCCTATGTTGATCGGGTTCCTCCTTTCGCAGGATGGGTTCCATCCGGCGTATCACATGAATAAAGACAAATGGATCAGTATTCGACTGGATGGTTCGGTATCGGAAGAACAGATACAAAACCTGATTGGATTAAGCTATGACTTGACCGGAACGAAAAGAAAGAAGGCGAAGTAAAAGATGTGCAATATACTGGTAAGTGCCTGCCTTCTTGGGGTGAATTGCAGGTATAACGGGATCCCTCAACCGAATAGAGAAGTAATGGAGCTTTTGAAACGGAAGGATATCCATCTGATTCCTGTCTGCCCGGAACAGCTGGGAGGACTGCCTACACCAAGAATGCCGGCTGAAATCTCAGAAGACGGGAAAGTTGTAACGAAGGATGGACGGGATGTGACGGAAGAGTACCGGTGTGGAGCGAAGGAAGCACTTCAATTGGCAGAACTTTATGATTGCAAGGCTGCCATATTAAAAGAGAGAAGTCCATCCTGTGGATATGGTGAGGTCTATGACGGGACGTTCTCAGGGAAGCTGATCAGAGGCAATGGAGTGACAGCATCTCTTTTGGCGGAACATGGAATAAAGGTTTATGGGGAAAGTGAGGTGTCTGCATTCCGTACAGACCACCGGGAGGAAGAGACTGGAATAAAAACGGAACCTATGACTGGTCCGACATCATAATAAAAATGTCACGCTGCCGACTGAGAAAAGAATTCAGTTTGGAATTGGTGCTGAAAAGAGGAGTAGTTCAAGAGGCGTGGATTATATGATTGTAATCTATGGGAGGCAAGCACAGGAATATATTGTAAATAACATGGAAGCAATATTAAGTGGGGAAGTCTATGTTTTGGAAGAAAAAGAAGAAAGAAAGGATATCTTTTGACCCGGAGCAGGTGAAGCCTGTGATTCGCTGCAGCATTTGCAATGGTGAACAAGTTGCAGGATTCCAGAATTTGCAGACGAAAAAATTTGAGGAGATCATGATTTTGCGAAATCCACAGGATTTGCAGGATTTCATGGAGCAGTACGGTATTGCCGGAGAAGTAGAAAAGATATATTGACGATTATGTTTTTTGTGATGGGAATTACTCCGGGAAGGATTTTGCTATGGATCAGAAGGAACTGCAGTGGGATAAGCTGCTTAAAATAAAAACAACAGGTCGTGATGATACGAATTCGGATCAGTTTCACTATCCGTATGAGCCCACACCGTATTGTGTATTGGAACGATTGGCAAACAGTGGTTATATTAGAAAGAAAAACACCCTTTTGGATTACGGCACCGGAAAGGGGCGTGTGTGTTTCTTTTTGTCTTACCAGACGAGGTGTAAGGCCATTGGGATTGAGTATGATGAGCGCATCTATGCAGGAGCAGTTTCCAATCAGGAAAATGCTGTATCAGGCAGTCGTACATCATTTGTGATGAAAAGTGCAGAAACATACAAGGTTTCAGCGGAAGTGGACAGATGTTATTTTTTCAATCCGTTTTCTGTAGAAATCCTGCAGAAGGTTTTGGCTGGAATTCTTGATTCCTATTATGAGAATCCCCGGGAACTGCAGCTCTTTTTCTATTATCCGTCGGATGAATATGTGGCGTATCTGATGACACGGGATGAGTTGATGTTTGTGGATGAGATTGCCTGTATGGATTTATTTGACGGAAAGAATCCAAGAGAGAAGATCTTAATATTCGAAATAGGATAGGAAAGAGGATCGCAAGAGGTTTGTTTATGCAGTTGATCGTACCTGCTTTTGCTGAGGAAGACAGAGGGTACAGGCGCTAAGAGAATAATTGTAAAAATGTGTTTAGAGTACCAGACCCAATGTCTTCAATACCTTATTTAAGATAGCTGTTTCTGTTGGAAGCGGTATTTTTCTTAAATCCTTTTCCGGCGCCTCCCATAACAGTCTCTAATTCCACTGGTTTTTCCTTATTCAGTTGACGTTCATAGGCTTCCACATTTTTCTTTGTTGTGTTCTTTCCGTTGCGTTTATAAAAATGCAGATTTCGATTTGCGTCAAAGCTGTTATGTGCTTCTTCCACAAGGCGTCCATTTCTTATAGTGTAATACGTTTTTTCATGGATTCCGGAACCGCTCTGTTCAAATAACAGTACATGGTTCTTTTTATAATATTTCCAGATATTTCCGCCCCAGCCACCGCATGATAGAAGCTTTGCTGTTTTGTTCTGATAGTATGTATAGAGATACCCTGTCTTTCCCCTGGAAATGATAATTTCTTTCACACCGTTTCCATCCAGATCTAACAGATAAAATCCATGTGCTGCCCCGTTATCTTCAGGAGAAAGAAACTTTCCGGTTTCCAGAAGTTTTCTGTATTGAACCATCGCCTGTTCATTTTCAATCTCTGATTTATTTCTTTTAACATGAACTTTGCACTGCGTAATATATTTACCGACTTTTACCGTGATGACTGCATATCCGGCTTTCTTGCCGGTCACTTTTCCGAGCTTGCTGACAACTGCGACTTTTTTGTTGCTGCTGCTCCAGGTCACTTTTCCTTTCAGGCCGGACAATACTGCCTTTAATTGAACGGAAGCCGTTCCGTCTAGTGCCAGTGTTACAGACGATTTATTGAGTTTTATGGACGGCGTATTTTCTTTTACCGAGAGATATTTTTTTCGGTTCGCCGAAGTATTCTTTATTAGGAGTTTCTCAATATTTACAGCCTTTTCAGAACCTGTTTCACGCTTTACCAGGGACGTATATGCCTGTTTTGTAATACCTTTTCTTTCTGTATAGTATTTATCTTTCTCATTCTCCATTTTCAGATATCCAAAAGCAATGCTTATTTTGGAATCCTTCATTTTCCAAAACGCTCTTACGGTACGGTTCCATCGTGTCCAGTCTTCTCTTAACAGTTTTGCTTTCTTATAATAAAACACCTCAGTAACACTTTCACCTCCACAGACAGCTCCCATAAGCTGAACGCTTCCATTTTTATAAGTATAGACTGTATAGCCCTTGATGGCCCCCTGGAAATAGGCTTTCACAAACAACTCCGGAATACTGTCATTATTTAGGTCCATCAGATAAAAGGAATCTGCCTTATACTTCTCTCCATAACCATATGGACCCAAAAAGTAGTTCGTTTCAAGTGCTGCTTTGTATCCGGTCAAAGCCTTCTCCTTCAGCGTTTGCGCCTGCGTTGAGACTTTTGTACATAAGATAAAAAAGGTTACAAGCACAACCAGACTCCACAATTTTAGAAATCGTTTTCTTTTCATACTGTATTTCTCTCTTTCTGTGTAAGTGTAATCGTTTCAATGCTGCGGTCATTCAGAATCGAAGAGTACGTTTTATTCCATTTTCATCAAAGTATGTAAATTTGCCTTTCGATAAGTGATTGTTTTCCAGGACAGATACTGTTACAGTCTTTGATACACCTTTTTTCTTTCCGGTCATCATGGAGTATCTGTATATTTTCAGTTTCCTGACCACATAAGATGATGTATTTGACACTTCATTTGCAAAATAAATCTGGCTTCCATTTTGCACCATATACCAGCATTTATCTGTCAGAATTTTTGATTTGTTGGTTTCAGCATTATATACTCCAAGACGGGTAGAGCTTATTGCTCCGGTTGTTCCTTTAAACACAAAAAACTGATTATATATGCCTGCACATTCGCATGATTGACGGATCCTCTTTATCTTTCCGGTTTTCGTATCGTAGACATACAGCGAGTCCATAGTGGTGGATTCACTGGGAAGACAGCCCTCCAGAATTAATCGTTTTTTATATGCACCGGTAATTTGGTGTATTCCCCGAAAGTGTGCAATGCGTTTTCTTGATCGGGACAGGATGGAATACTGGAATATCGACATTCTGTTTCTGTTTCCGTTCCAATAATAAATTGTTTTTCCATCCGAAACTCCTCCGTTGCATCTGACTATGGAAGCCAGATCTTTCTTTGCGGAAGGTTTTCTGATATGCAGACGACTATTCTTGTCAATCCACATATTATACAATCCACTCTTTTTCGCAGTACCGGTTATCTTCTGAAATCCGACTGCATGCACCGGAATCCCGGCAGTTAAAACAAGCAAAAATACAACTACTAATGTCCTGAGTTTTCTCATATTTATATCCACTCCTTTCCCGGTTACCACTGATTGTTCCAGGCAACGGATTTTATCAGTTTTATATCCGTTATGATAAATCCAAGTTTATTGGAGGATTTTTTCAAATAAATCTGATAAGTTCCTCTATACATCCGGGGAAGTCCAAAATAGTCATTTGTCATATACTCATTATATGTGACGGTATACTTATTCTTTGATGTCTGGAGAATCCGGGATACCTTTCCCTTGGGAGTATCCATTAAACTATATTCTCCACCCGTATAGGCAATCTTCCCATTGTTATTTTTGATCAGATATTGAAGCTTATTGTCAAGATAATAACTCCTGTATTTTTTTAGCTTAAATTTTGCATCAGAACCAAAGTACAGTTTCATTTTGGGAAGACATTTTTTCTTCACGGAACTTACTTTTTCATTATAGTATGTATGAATAACGGGAGAATATATGATCATCGAAGTTTTAGTATAATTGTTGAATACAAACTTTTCAGTCGCTTTCCCATAAGCCATTGGCGCACATAAGTATTTGTCAAACGGGGAAAGCATTTTCGTCACTTTGCTTTTATATTTTTGCGTTACGTCTTTTGGTTTCGCACTGGCAGATATTCCCATATGGAAGCTTAGCACCAGTACACAAACAAACAGTAACAAACATGTTCTTTTTCTCTTTTCCATATACTTTCGCTCCTTTTAATATACCTGAAATCTTAGCGTTTGCCAGCATCCAGGCACGGATTGTAAAATTCGTTACTGATATCGTGCAATATAGTCGCTGTAATCCATCACCAACCATTAACGAGGAGATGTACTTATATGATACCACATGAGTAGCTTTCTTTGGCAGGTATTTTAATAATTTTCAAAATAAATCTGAAAATGATAAATTCATGAACAAAAGTATGAATTAACAATATCATGCAAAATAATAAGATTATTGTGCATGATTGTATGATATGATACAATTTTTCATGAAGAATTACTCAATGGAAAAGGAACAAAATAATATTGGAGACAGATATGGTAGAAATTTCAAAGGCAGATTGGAAATTATTTCGTGAGCGTGTTTCTGATTGGCAGGAGCATTATATGGAACAGCTTACAAAAGAGTATATAGAGTTGCTTCGTTCACCGGGAAATGCATCTGATCATTTTTGGGAGTTGGAGAAAAGAATAAAGCAGGATAAGAAGCATCCTGGAGTTTTAATTGAACTTCGCAAATCTACTGCAATTTGGGATATTGCGTATTTTGTAGGAGACAAGGTTATTACGGAGTATTGAAAAGCGGGAGGTACTTCTCCTGGCAGAGCTTTATGATTGTCAGGCCGCCATATTGAAAGAGAGGAGCCCCTCCTGCGGTCATGGAGAAGTTTACGATGGCACATTTACAGGAAAACTGATTGAAGGAAACGGAATGACAGCTTCCCTTCTGCAAAAACATGATATTGAGATTTATGGTGAAAGTGAGGTGCCCTATGCCGTACAGACCGCCGGGAGGAAGAGACTGGAATAAAAACGGAACCTATGACTGGTCCGACAGATTAAAGGATTACAGAGCTTATGAGATCGTAACAGGGAATAAGCATCCCCTTGATCCTGCGGGAAAGGATGAACCCTGGAGAAAAGTGGATACGACCGGATCTTCCAGAAGTCGTTCCGTCAGTTCCGAATCCGGTTTCGGAACGGTAGATTATAAGCCTTATTACACGAAATTGATGCATCCTGATTACGATGATGAAGTGAGAGGCCGTAGGAATATAGAGTATGTGGTAGACTCACTTAAGGAATTTACGGCTGCATTTGATCCGAAATATCGATGGAGAGAAGCGTATACGCCGGAGGAAAAGAAAAATCTGATCAAAAACTGCAGAATGGAAATTATATCCGGTTTTGTCTCATGGGAGTATACCGTTGCTCATCCGGATAAAGCGGCTGAGATCTGTACTGCACAGCAGGAGTTATCAAAAAAGTATTGTGAGCTGCTGACGGAGTTATTGCAGAATGAAGCAGGATTAAATAAAACATATGGCCTGGATGAGCTTATGCTGCAAAGTTGTGAGAGATGCAAAAAGCTTTGCAAATCCAGTGAGGAACTGTTTTCGAATGTAAGCTTTTATCGTTCCGTCTGGAGTGAAATGACTCGTTCGGTAAAGGGAAATGGTTTATTGACAGAACCTGTTTTACAGGATTTTAAAGAGATGGATAAGGCTTATAAGTCGATTGGAAACGTTCAGATCCTTTGTATGGAACGAATCATGAACTGCCTTGACAGGGAAAGGTTTCTGGTAAGGGATTCTTTACAGAAATCACTGATCGAACTGGCGGATGCATTTAACCGGATGTGGACCGCTTATGTCAGAAGACACATTGGTTTTCAGCTTTGTCCTGAAGAAGACACAGTGTTGATTTATTGGAGATGTTATGAGAGTATTTTAAAAGGAATACCGCAGCATATCATAAACGGTCTGAATGAGTTTGTCTGGGAACAGCTGCTTGATGCGATGGAGACGACCTTCCAAAAGGAGAAGTTCGTGAAAGAGTTTCGGCAGAATCTTACTGTTATGAGGGAGGCACGCCTGAAACAGGATCTCGCAGATGCAAAGAGACGTCTGGAGGCGGAGAAGCCAAATGTGTACATAAAGATTACAACGATGGAGCAGCAGATATGTGAGAAAGCCAGAGCTTTGGAAGCGGATAGGAATACCGGGGAGAAGCTGGAATGCAAGATCCGCCAGTTGAATGTGGACATGAGTACAAATCATGATAAAATGAAAGTGAATCAGAATAAGATATGGGAACTTGACAGAAAATTTTTTGGAAAGAGAAAGAATCAGGAGACCATAAGAACTCTGGAACTGGAAAACGCAGAACTTCAGAAGCGGCAGAATGCGGCAGAGCAGAAGCTTCAGGAACTGGAGCAGTTTTATCGGACCTGGAAAAAGAATTACGATAAGGAGCAGGCAGGTTTTGCGGAACTTGACCGGCAACTTGCCGGTTTGAAAGAGAAAAATGGATATCCGGTATAAAACCGGTAGTTTACGGAGCAGAAAAGAAATCAACAACATTGGGGAGGAAAGAAACGGCCATGAACCCTTTATACTCGGTACTGTTTTTTCATGAAGAATTATCCGAATATTATGACCGGATCGAGGTCTGGCTGAAAAAGGGGATCCGGATCTTCTGGTTTGGAAGTGATGCGGAAATAGGTCGCTTGAAATCTGCTTTTGGATCTTTTGCAGATGCGTTCTTTCTGCAGGCTTTTTCCTTAGAGCAGATTCCGAACCATGAGCGGCTTGTAAAGATGGTGATCGTGGATGGACAGGGAATCACGGAAGATCCGATGAAGTGCAATGTGCTGGACTGGCTGGATGCGCATCTTCCTGCATTCAATGTGGCCCAGTACCGGGTGGAGCATTGCCGGGAAGAGGAGAATATTGTGGTGAAGGCGTCAGCGGGTACCGGGAAGACCACGGTGATGATCGACCGGATCCTGTATCTGATGCATACGGTCCCGGGACTGAATATGTCGGATATTTATATGATCACCTTTACCAATGAGGCGGCCAATCAGATGAATGACAGGCTGCAGGCCATGCTTCTGAAGAAATATTCGCTGACGAAGAATCAGAAGTATCTGACCTGGCTGGAGCAGCAGTCTCAGATGCATATCAGTACCATTGACAGTCTGGCATATGACCTGTTCCGGAGATTTGGAGCCGGAGTGGGATTTGGCCGTGATCTGAGGATCCAACCCCTGGAGAAAGAGAGGAAAACGATCATAAAGGATCTTCTGTCGGAGGAGCTGAGTGAACGACGATCCATTTTTGCGCAGGTGGGTATGAGCTATTCTCAGGCTGCCAGGCTGATCGATGATTACTGGAAGGAGATCACAAGGAAAGGCTATACGATTCGGGAGATTCTTGACAGAGACTGGGGAAATGGAGGAACAGATCAGGCTGCGGCCAATTTCCAGAGAATTTTTAAGGCGGTATTGGAGCAGTTCGAAGAGCAGTACCGGCAGGTGAAGATGGATTCCAATGCCATTTCCATCAATGATCTGTTTTTTGATTTTGGACATTATCTGCTGGATGAAAGACTGGACTGCGGCGGGCTGGAGATGAAGTACCTTTTCGTGGATGAATTTCAGGATACCGATGCCACCCAGATCCGGACATTTGCGAGACTGGTGCAGAAGCTGGGAGCCGGATTATTTGCAGTGGGTGATGCGAAGCAGAGTATTTATGGATTTAAGGGAGCGACAGATGAGGCTTTTGAGATTCTGGATGAGGCAATGGGAGGAAATGTGACGTATTACAGTCTTCGCAATAATTACCGGACCTGTAAGAATCTCATGGAGATCATGGAACAGTATTTTTTTGCCTGGTCCAGGGAGGGTCTGCTTCGCTATGAGGAGGGAGTCAGACCATTTAATCCCGACCGCGGGGTGGTGGAAATGGAATATATTGAGAATAAGAATTCCATTCCCACACAGACGGTGGAAGCGATCCGGCTGGCCCTGATGGACCTGGAAGAGGATATCCTGTCGGGGTATAAGAAGGTTTCGGAGAAGACGAAGGTGGCGGTACTGGTTCGCGGAAACCCAAAAGCGGCAGAGATCGCAGAGTGGTGCCGCCTGGGCGGAATGACGGTGGTGCTGAATTCGGACAGTCCCTTCTTTTTATCAAGGGCGGTGCGGGATTTTTATGCGATGATCAGTTCGTTCCTGTTTCCGGATCAGCCGTTGTATCTGTATCAGTATTTTATGACTCCCTATGCGGATCTGAACGGGGAGCTGTCACTGACGGAAATGGAGCGCCTGGAGGGAGACAAAGAGGCGCTGAATGCATATCTGCATCAGTTCCCGGCATATGACACCTGGCAGAGTTATCAGAAGAAGTTTCGTTTAAAGCCGGTGCTGTCTGTGATCAAAGATATGGTGAATCAGGAAAGTCTGATCGAGCGCTTTATTGCCATGGATAAAGGAAATATGACCGGCGATAGATGGACGGAGGCAAAAAAGAATAAACAGGCGTTGATCGATGCAAAACGGTATCGCATGAATCTGGACAAGCTGATGGAAATGATCCGTCAGCGGACGAACGGAGAGTTTACTTCACTGTATGATATCTATGTATATCTGTCGCTGATGATTGCAGCCAATCGGGAGGAGATGGAGCCGGATATTGATATGGTGGATGATTATACCAGCGTGTATATTATGACGGTACATAAATCAAAAGGGCTGGAGTTTGACACGGTGGTCATGCCGGCCATGAATGGAAGACTCATTCCCGGGGAGCGGACGGGGATCCTGATCAATGACCGGAAGGCAGCCTGGTGTTACCGGAAAGATGCTTCCAGTCAGATGAGCAGCACCTGGTATCAGGAACTCCGTGAGGAGGCGATCCGAAAGGGAATCGAAGAGGAGACGCGAATGCTCTATGTGGCCATGACCAGGGCAGTCAATAAGCTGGTGATGCTGGTCAACGACTGGACCATGTATGAGAGCTGGTCTTCTCTGATACGAAAGGTGGGACTGATCAATGAGTAATCGGGTGTATACCTATACGAGAATCACAGAATTGAAAAATGCCCCGTTTTTTCGTGAAATCGCAGCACTGCCTCAGATTACCATGTCAGAAGAAATGCGGCTTCATATGTGCAGGGAGATGCGGGTGTTTCGGGCCAATACCCGACATTTCGCATATGTTCAACAGGTGCTGTTTCCGGGGTGGAACAGCGGAGCTCAGAGGTTTGCCTGTCTGACTGTGCTGAACCGGTTTGTCCGTCAGGAAATGGAACAGACGAAAGACCGGGCGGAACGGGAATGGCTGTCGGGATGTAAGAAAAATCTGGTTTCTGCGATCCACAATATGATCCGGCTGGAAGAGGCAGGTGTAAGACCGGAGGATATCCATGAGACGGATAGGGATATGCTGCTTTTCGTCCGCATGTGGAAGCAGCTGGAGACGGACGAGCCGGGGATTCGTACGTTTCGGGCAAATGTGGAACAGTATAAGGATCCGGAAGTATTTGAGCAGAAGATCAGTCGGGTCTTTCAGTTTCATGGGGAAAAGAAGATCCTCTGGCATGGATTTCAGTATCTGACACCGATTCAGCAGTTTTTGTATGACTGCTTTGTCCGGGCGGGATATGAAATGTATGCACTGATCCAGTGTGATGAAAGATATCCTTATGCCAATGAGATCTGGAATCATTTATACAACGGGAAAAACGGATTTCCGCCGAAGGAGGGCTGGATCCGGGAGAAAAATGAGAATTACCAGAATCCGCTGGGAGAGATCTTTGAGACCGGGGAAAAGGTGGCAGCTCCCAATGTCCGCATCATCAGATACCGGAATACGGTGGATTTTATCGGGGATATGGACAGGCTGAAAAAAGAAGGGGAAGAGTTTTACATTTACTGTGCGGATGACCTGGCGGCCAATCAGCTGTTAAAAGACTATTATCCGGAGCGGTATGAAGTCAGAAATCTGCTTTCGTACCCCATCGGTCAGTTTATTTATGCACTCCATAACATGTGGAATGAGAAAACACAGGGGATCGTTCTGGATGCGGATGGACTCAGAATCTGTTTTGCTTCCGGCTGGCTTTCTGCAAAGGGAAGAAGCAGCAGGAATTATACAGAGGATCTGGAGCGGTTGCTGCCGTATTTTGAGGGCTGTCATACTCTGGAGGAATGGAAGCACAGGAGTAAAGCGTATCGTGCTGCCTATGAGGGAGCGGTATGTGTTTTTTCGGCAGAGGGTGAGAGGAAAGACGGTGTGAGTGCCAATCCCCTGCAGAGCTTTGGTGTGTTTTCCATTCCAAGGAAGCGCATGGAACAGGTGCTTACGATCATGGAGGAGCTGATCCGTATGGCGGAAGAGCTGTTCGAAGATAAGGAGCCGGTATCCATTCATACTCATATGAGCAGGCTGGATGCCATGCTGTATATGAATGACGGAATGCCGGAAGAATTGTATATAAGAGAAAAGGAGATCGTAAGACAGATCTTTTCTGCACTGGAAAACGAAAATGTCAGAGACTTCCTGTGTTACCCCGGAGATCTCGCCGGAGCGCTCCTCTCTTTCATGAGCGGAAAAACGGATGAGGAGGAGATCGGGAAACGTCAGCTTCGCAATATGGTGTTTAATCTCTACCAGGTGGATTCTGCACCTCTTTCTGCAAAGGGGAGGGTACATATCTGCATGGCGGATATCACAAAGCTGCCGGGAGCGGCAGGCAGGTATAGCTGGCCGGTGGATGAGCAGCTTCTTCGGAAGATCTCGGAGGAGAGAGAAGATACTTATCTGTCCAACTGGATGGAAAATGACCGGCTGATTACTCTGGCAAACCGGTTTTATATCGTGTCGGCACTGAATAATGAACAGGTGGAGATTTCCTGGATCCAGAAGCAGGGAGAGAAACTTTTTTCTCCGTCTCCGTATATTACCCTTCTGGAAAAGCTGTCAGATGCAAAGGTGGAAGAGAATGAAGAGAGAAGCCTGACGCTTCAGAAAGTGATGGAGATCCTGCCCCGGAAACGGCTGGATGAGCAGTTTGATTTTCGCCGGAACAGTCAGCTTCATCGGTATGACGATCGTCTTGCGTATGCCTTATGCCCAATGCGTTATATTTACAGCAGCGTATTGGCGGCAGGAGGCGCATACAGGAATGAATACCAGCAGAACATGGCTATGATCCGTCTGATCCAGGTAATCAGGAAACTGGCAGGAGATCAGTATTCTCTGGAAGAAATCGCAGAGCAGGTATTTGCCCTGTTTTCAGGGATCAGAAAAGCAGAAAAACGGCAGATGATCGATGATGCCCTTCGGTTTGATCTGCCGGAACAGGGAGGCGGCTTTGCGGCAAAAGGGGAACAGAAGGTGACCGACTATCGGCTGAATCTTTTGTTCCCGGATAAAGGATGTTATGAAAGTGCAAAGCGGCAGGCAGAACTGCTGATGAGTCCGGAGGGCAGAAAGGGAATCTCCTTTGACCCGACAGGGCAGGGAGAACTGAGAAACTGTGAGTATTGTCCTCATGAGGGATATTGTCCGGAATCATTTTTCGGACTGGATTATAAAGGGGAACGGGAATGATCGATACAAAATTCTGGCAGGAGGTAAAGGATCGCTGGTTTCTTGAGGCGTCTGTGCAGACCACAGAAGTTTTGGAAGAATCTTTGCAGACTGCAAAAGTTTTGGAAGAGCCTTCACAGGCCGAAAAAGTGTTTGCGGAGCCGCCAAAACCGGTGCGGCCGCATCTGAATACGGAAGCCTTTGACGCATATCTGGAAAAAGGAACCATACCGGCCTATGTGGAAGCAGGCAGATTGCTGCTTCCATGTGAACTGCCGGCGAAAATGGAAGAGATCTATCGGGAACTGATTGAAAGGATGCCGGTCCTTCAGGAGACCATGAAAAAGTTTGAGGATGTATATCATGCAGATGTGGATGAGTTTAGCGAATACTATATTCCTGAGGCGTTGAACCTTACTGCCGCATATCTGGAATACCGGGATATCGGGGTGGGGGAACGTGTCATGGAAGAGACGGAGAGAGAGATACTGCAGGCGGCAGGGAAGCTTCTGAATGCTGTAAATGATAAGATCGAAGAGATCTATAAATTTGCTTCCATTGAGGTGAAAGCAAAGGCAAAAGCACTGGATGCCATGATGAGCCAGGATGGCTATGTGGATGAAAAATACAGGATGTAAAAATGGGAGGAGAATGAGAGATGACAGAGATACAGGAAGGAATGGAACAGGTGAAGACACCGACACTTACCCTGGATCCGGAAGAGAAAAAGATTCCTGATTTCTTTGGGGAGCCCCAGATGAAGGGAATGGAACCGGCGGAGCTTTTCGGAAGTGAGGAAGTGAGTGCAGGGTCTACGGAAGAGTCGATGCTCACCGAAGAGGAGAAAAAGCAGATCGAGGAGTTTGCAAAACAGATCGATGTGACGGATGTCAGAATGGTGAATTCCTACGGATCCGGTGCCCAGAAGGGGATCGCTGCGTTTTCCTCTTCCATTACCGGAAATGTGAAGGCGAAAGAGTTCGGCGATGTGGGCACCAGCCTTAATGAGCTGAGGGCAGCCATTGACAGCACCGTTGTTCCGGAAAAAAAGGGACTGATGTGTCTTTTTCAGAAGGGAAAGAGAAAGGTGACCTACCTGATCGCCAACTATGAGAGTGCGGAGACGAGCATTCAGAAGATCGAAAAGGATCTTAAACGTCATCAGCAGGTCCTGACGAAGGATGTCTTTGTGTTTGATCAGATGTATGATATGAATCTGGAGTTCTATAAAGAGCTTACCATGTATATCATTGCAGGAAAAAAGGCTCTGGTAAATGCAAGAAAGAACAGACTGGAAGAATTAAGAAGCAGAGCGGAAATAACCCGGGATCAGCTGGATATTCAGAATTACCGGGATTTTGATGATGCCTGCAGACGTTTTGAAAAGAGAGTCTTTGACCTGGAGACCACCAGGCTGGTGTCGATCCAGATGGCGCCGCAGATCCGTATGCTGCAGAATGCAGACCAGGAAGTGGTAGACAAGCTGCGTTCCGATATCATTAATACCATTCCCCTGTGGAGAAATCAGATGGTTCTGGCGCTTGGAATCGAACACAGTCGGAGGGCACTGGATGCGCAGAGTGCGGTGACCGATATGACCAATGAAATGTTCCGGAGAAACGCAGAGACCTTAAAACAGGGAGCCATCGATGCGGCACTGGCTTCGGAGAAGGCGATCGTCGATGTGGAGACTCTGAAAAAAGTCAATGAGGACATTATCACTTCCATCAATGAAGTGGTAAGAATCCATGAAGAGGGAAGCAGACGCCGGGGCGAGGCACAGGCAGAGCTTGCCAGAATTGAAAATGAACTGAAGCAGGCACTTCTGGAAGCGGGGGCGAGATCGTGAAAAGAAAACTGAAGATCACATGGAATGCACCGGTGGTGCTGATGTTTGTGCTTTTGTGCCTGATTGCGACCTTGTTGGGTGAGATCACCAAAGGCAGGAGCACAGAACTGTTTTTTATGACGTATCATTCGTCTTTGACGAATCCTATGACGTATGCCCGGTTTTTTACACACATTTTCGGACATGCCGGATGGAGCCATTTTATTGGAAATGCATCTTACCTGTTGCTGTTGGGACCGATGCTGGAAGAAAAGTATGGTTCTAAGGAACTGATACAGATCATTGGATTTACGGCGGTGATCACCGCACTGGTCAATTACCTGTTTTTCTGGAATGTGGGTCTGTGCGGAGCAAGCGGGGTGGTATTCGCCTTTATTGTTCTGGCTTCTTTTACCGGTTTTAAAGAAGGAGAAATTCCGCTGACATTTCTTCTTGTTGCGGTGATCTTTATCGGGCAGCAGGTTTACGAAGCAATCACGGTGACGGATGATATTTCCAATATGGCTCATATCGTGGGAGGTGCAGTGGGAGCTCTGCTGGGATATGGCTTGAATAAAAATACCGGAAGATATGGGAGGAGTATATGATCGTATTACAATGGTGTAAGACACAGATCGTGTGTCTGCTGATTCTGGCATACGTGGGGATCCAGTTTATCCGGGAAGGAAATCAGATGAACAGGCTCACAGAAAAGTCAAACTGCAATCGTATTTTTGACTGGTTTTTTATCGTGTCGGAGGTTGCGCTTATTTTTGACGGAATGACGGCCTGTACGGTGAATTTCCTGGATCAGGTTCCGCGCTGGGTGAATCTTGTTGCCCATTTGGGAATGTTTGTGTCCTATGAGATTTATGTGACACTGTTATTCTGGTACTGGGTATCTGTAACCGTGGGGATCCCGAAAAAGAAATGGATCAAGGCTGCCTGTCTGCTTCCAAGTATGCTGTCCATCTGTCTGACGGTATACTTTTTGCCGCAGCTGAAGTTTATAGAGGGAAAATATACGAATTATTCCATGGGAACAGCCGTTCATGTATGCTTTGTCAGCATCGTGATCTACTGTGTTCTTACTGTGGCAATGATCGTTGTAAAACACCGTTACATATCCCGGCATAAAAGAAGAGGTCTGGCAACAACGCTGGTATTTATTCTGATCATCATGTGCATGCAGATCGTGTTCCCGGAGGCTCTGGTTTCCTGTATTGCGGCAACGATGGTGACGATCAGTATTTACCTGAATATGGAAAATCCTGCAATTCACGGTCTGGAGCACTATCAGCATGAGATGGTGATGGGCTTTGCCACGCTGGTGGAGAATAAGGATGACAATACGGGCGGCCATATCAGGAGGTCTTCTGCATATGCTCTGTTGATTGCTCAAAATCTGAGGAAAAATAAAGCATACAGGGATCGGATCTCCAGAGATTATCTGAATAAACTGGTGCAGTCTGCGCCTATGCATGATATCGGAAAGATCGGGATCCCCGATGCGATTTTGCAGAAGCCGGGGAAACTGACCCCGGAGGAATTTGAAAAGATGAAAGAACATCCGGTGATCGGAGGAAGAATTATTCAGAATACATTCGGTCATTTATTTGATGGAGATTATGAGAGCATGGCATATAAGGTTGCCATGTACCATCATGAAAAATGGAATGGAAAAGGGTATCCGGAGGGCCTTTCCGGGACAAAGATCCCTCTGTGCGCCCGTATCATGGCAGTGGCCGATGTATTTGATGCGGTGTCAGCAAAACGCTGTTACCGGGATGCAATGCCCCTGGAAGAATGTTACCGTATTATCGAAAACGGACGGGGGACGGATTTTGATCCGGATATTGTGGATGCATTTATGATGGATCGGGAGAAAATCGAGGAGATCTATCGACGGGGAATGTAGACGGGAGAGCAGGAGGAAGCAGGCATGAAATTTTTTCATTTGTCTGATCTGCACATTGGACTGAGGCTTATGAATCGGGATCTGATGGAAGATCAGGAGTATATTTTACGGCAGATCACGGAAGCTGCTGGAAGGGAGAAGCCGGATGCGGTGGTCATTGCCGGAGATATCTATGACAAAGCCATCCCGTCAGCGGAGGCGGTGAAGCTTTTCGACAGCTTTGTCAGCGGACTGGTGGAGGCGGTTCCGGAGGCGGAGATCATGATGATCAGTGGAAATCATGACAGCGGAGCCCGTGTAAACGCATTTCGAAGTGTGCTGGAAAAACAGAAGCTTCACATGATCGGTCTGCCGCCGCAGTTTCCGGGGGAGCAGATAGAGAAAGTGACAATGGTGGATGAATGGGGCAGGGTACATTTTTACCTGCTCCCTTTTGTCCGGCCATCTATGGTCAGAATGATTCTGGGAACCGATGAAGAGGGCGGTTCCCTTTCTTACAACGATACCATTCAAAGGATGATCGGTGGGGAGCAGATCGTGAAAGAGGATCGAAATGTACTGGTAAGCCATCAGTTTTATCTTCCTGCGGGGGCAGATCCGGAGAAGGTGGAACGGATGGATTCGGAGATCCGCACTGTGGGAAATATCGATGAGGTGAAGGCGGATATACTGGAGCTGTTCGATTATGCGGCCCTTGGTCATATCCACAAACCCATGAAGGTGGGAAGTGAGCGGTATCGATACTGCGGTACACCTCTGGCCTGCTCGGTCAGTGAAGCAGGGCAGCAGAAGGGGATCCTTATGGTGGAAATGGGGGAGAAGGGTAAGATTACTGTGAAAGTTCTTCCTCTTACGCCTCTTCGACAGGTCCGGATCGTGAAAGGAACGCTGGAGGAAGTGCTTTCTGAAGCATGCAATGATTACACAACAGTGATTCTGACAGACAGGATGGATCTGGATGTGTTTGATATGCAGGACCGGATCAGAAATGCCTTTCCCAATCTTCTGGAGATCCGAAGAGAAGGGTATCGAGGACCGCAGTATCAGAGAAATGTGACAGCAGAAGAGAAACTGGATACGTTTCAGCTGTGTATGTCATTCTTGGGAGAACCGGATGAGGAGGAGCAGGAGCTTCTTCGGGATGTAATCAATTCTGTGCAGGAGGTATCGTAGCATGAAACCCTTGAAATTGACGATGCAGGCCTTTGGTTCCTATGGAAAGAAAACGGTGATCGATTTTACAGAGCCGAACCAGAATCTGTTCCTGATTACCGGAGATACCGGATCCGGAAAGACGACGATTTTTGATGCCATTGTTTTTGCCCTTTACGGGGAGGCCAGTTCAGGGATGAACCGAAAGGATGGAACGGAGCTTCAGAGCCAGTATATGGATTATGAGGTTCCGCCTTTTGTAGAACTGATTTTTCAGGAAAATGAGGGAGGAGAAGAAGCACTCTACACCGTCCGGCGGGTTCCAAGGCATATCCGGCCTCTGAAAAAGGGGACAGGAGTGAAAGAGGAAAAGGAGACGGTATCCCTTCTGATGCCGGATGGATCCGAGTACTCCCAGAACCAGAAAGAGACAGACAAAAAGCTGGAAGAGATCGTGGGACTGACCAAGGAACAGTTTATGCAGGTGGTCATGATCGCTCAGGGAGAATTCATGGAATTGCTCCGGGCGAAATCAGACAGCAAAAAGATGATCTTTCGAAAACTGTTCCATACGGAGCAGTTTCAGAGAATCGTAGAGGAATTGGGACAGCGAAAGAAGAATAAGGCATCTGAGATTACGCAGATCCGAATGGCATGTCAGGCGGAAGTGGGACATGTGACGGTTCCGGAAACAGAGCAGACGGAGCAGATACTGGAGCTGAAACGGAGGATCCTCTTATCAGAACGTCTGAGTGTGACGGACATGGAAGCACTTCTGGAAACTCTGAAAGCGTTCTGTGACAGAATGGAGGAGAAGAAGGAAATTTTTCAAAAAGACTGGGAAAAAGCCGGCAGGGAGCGGGATGAAAAACGGGATGCCTGTACGGAAGCCCTGAGTCTGCTCAGGGCTTATGAACAGTTGGAGAAAGCCGGAAGAGAGCTGGCAGAATGTGAAGAGCAAAAAGAGAAGAGAGAAAAAGCGGAAAGACTGTCCCGAAAAATCCGGGAGTCGTATGAATTAAAAACGTTGTATGATAGACTGCTGGATGCCGAAAGAGAGACGGAGGATACCAAAAAGAAGCTCAAAGAGCAGCAGGAGGCTTTGCCGGGACGAAATGAGCGTCTGGAAAAAGAGGAGGTCCGGGAAAAAGTGTTAAAAGAGCAGCGGGATCGTGCGCTTCAAACCTGCACGCAGGTTTCGGAACGGGTGACAAAGGCTCTGGAGACGCTGGGAAAGATAGAAGAGGCACAGAAGGCTTTTGAAAAGAAACAGTCGGAGGTGAGAGAGACCGAAGAAAATGCCGGGGCGGCAAAGAAGACTCTGAAAGATTTTGAAGAACAGGTGCAGCAGTGGCGGGGACAGGAGGAAGAGTTAAAAGACGCAGAACTGCTCCTGGAACGTTTTCAGAGAAGGCAGGAAGAAGCGGAGAAGCTTGCCGAGGAACTGGATAGCTTACGAAGCATGCAAAAAAGCATGGAAGAGCAAAAACGAAGAGTGGAGAAGACGCAGAAGCTTTACGGGCAGGCCAGAGACCGGTTTGCAGAAGGAAATGCAGAATATGTACACATGCAGACTGCATTTCTGGATGCGCAGGCGGGATTTCTGGCAAGGGAGAAACTGATGCCGGGACAGCCCTGTCCGGTCTGCGGTTCCCTGGAACATCCTGCTCCTGCAGTCCTTAAGGAAGAGCATCAGACACTGACACGTGGGGAACTGGATGACGCTGCAAAAGAGGTGGCAAAGCTGCAGCAGGAACAGACAAAACGTTCCGCAGAGGCAGCTGCGGCAGTCCAGCTTCTGGAGGAGAAAAAGGGGAATGTCTGCGATACGAAAAACAGATTGTGGAGTCGTATGGAAAAGGCCGGTATTCATATTTCGTCAGAGGCTTTGCCTGAAGAAGCAGAAAAGATCATGGATCAATGGCGGGAAGAACTGAAACAGGAAGGCAGAAATATTGTCGAACGTGCCAGACTGTTGGCCGATGTCCGAAAGTCTTTGAAAAACGCCGAGGACAGGAAGGAACGTTTAAAAGGAGCTTCAGAAGCGGCAGAGAGAAAGTATGTGGAGGCGAAAACGGCGCTGGCACAATGCCGGACCCTGCTGGAAAGCCTGAAGGAGCAGCGTGATTATCCTTCCCGAGAGGATGCAGAAAAAGCACTGCAGGAAGCGCAGGAAATAAAGCGGAGTCAGGACAACGCTTACCGGGCGGCATATCATGCTACTCTGGAAGCAAAGACGGAAAAAGAGCGCGGGGAAGCCCTGATTGCGGAATATCAGCGGGAACTTCCGGGCAGATGTGAGGAACTTCAAAAGAGGAGAAAAGAATATGAGGCTCTTCTGAAGGAAAAGATGCAGTCCGAACCGGAATGGAAAGGGATGACAGAACAGTATGAACGGTCCGATGCAGAAAAACTGCAGGAGCGGATCCGTGAATATGACAGGAAGAAAGCTGCTTCCAAAGGGGCATATGAGGCTGCGGAAAAAACGATCCGGGGTCGGGTAAAACCGGATCTGGAAAGTCTTCAGGCAGACAGAAATGCAGCGGAAGAAAGGCTGCAGAACCTGCAGACAGAGTTGGATCAGGTGAAAGAATGGCTTCGGATCAATGACAATGTCTATTGTGCTTTGATGCCGAAAATGGAAGAGAGAAGCAGGATCACCCGGGAATATACGAGACTGGACAGTCTGCATAACAGGCTTGCCGGTAAAGTGTCCGGGGCCCGTATGGACATCGAGACCTTTGTGCAGCGGTATTATCTCCAGAGAATTCTCTATGCAGCCAATCTCCGCTTTCAGGAGATGTCTGCAGGACAGTTTGAGCTTCGGCTGATCGGAGAGGAAGAGGCGGGAGAAGGGAAAAACCGCGGGCTGGACCTGATGGTGTATTCCACGGTAACCGGAAGGGAACGGGAGGTCCGGACACTTTCCGGTGGAGAATCCTTTATGGCCGCACTTTCTCTGGCCCTGGGAATGGCAGATCAGATCCGGGAGAGCTCCGCTTCCGTGAATCTGGATGTGATGTTCATTGACGAGGGATTTGGATCCCTGGATGACCATGCCAGAAATCAGGCTGTGAAGGTCCTGCGGCAGATGGCAGACGGATCCAGAATGATCGGGATCATTTCCCATGTGACGGAATTGAAACAGGAGATGGAGGACCATCTTCTGGTCACCAAAGATGAGAACGGAAGCCATGTCCGGTGGCAGATCAGCTGAGAAAATACGACACCATAACAAGGTTTTTTTCGAAATATGTTGCAAAATCTGCAGAACCATGTATAATAAAATTTGTTCGGTAATTTTAAATAAAAAGTATAGTATTGGAAAACAAAAGGGGTGAGAATGTGGACATCGGCAAGAAGCTGAAAGAGCTTCGACTGCAAAATGATCTGACACTGGATGATCTGGCTTCCAGGAGCGAACTGACAAAGGGCTTTTTATCTCAGGTGGAGAGAAATCTGACCACACCCAGTATTGCGACACTGGAGGATATTCTGGAGGCACTTGGCAGCAATCTGTCGGAATTTTTCCGGGAGGAGCCGGAGGAACAGGTGGTATTTTCCACTCAGGATTTTTTCGTGGATGAACAGGAAGACTACACCATTGAATGGGTGATCCCCAATGCTCAGAAGAATGAAATGGAGCCGATTCTTCTGACTCTTCATCCCCATAAAAAAAGCCAGGAGATGATAGCATACCGGGGAGAAGAGTTTGGTTATGTACTGAAGGGGACAGTGACTCTGGTCTGCGGAAATAAAAGATATAAGCTGAAAGCCCAGGAAACTTTTTATCTGGAGGGAAAGAAAAGCCATTACCTGTATAATCACGGCAGCAGCGATGCCAGGATCCTGTGGATCACCACGCCGCCTATGTTTTAATACAAGAGAGGAGATGTGAGATGGAAAAAAAGAAACTGATCGAGTTTCGGGATATTGTGAAAAGCTTTGACGGCCAGATTGTCTTAAAAGGCGTGAATCTGGACATTTATGAGAATGAATTTGTGACCCTGTTAGGCCCCAGCGGCTGTGGAAAGACCACTCTGCTTCGAATCCTGGGAGGATTTCTGGATGCAGATGAGGGAAAAGTGATCTTTGACGGAGAAGAGATCAGTAAAAAGCCTCCCTATGAGAGAGAGCTGAATACGGTATTTCAGAAGTATGCCCTGTTTCCCCATTTAAGCGTCTATGAAAATATTGCATTCGGGCTGAAAATCAAGAAGATGAGTAAAGATGTCATTGATCAGAAAGTGATGAAGATGTTAAAACTCATTGGTCTGGAAGGGTATGAAAATAAAAATACAACACTGTTATCAGGAGGACAGCAGCAGCGTGTAGCCATTGCCAGGGCACTGGTGAACGAACCGAAGGTGCTGCTTCTGGATGAACCTCTGGCGGCACTGGATCTGAAGCTTCGAAAAGAGATGCAGTATGAGCTGAAGCGGATCCAGCAGGAGGTTGGAATTACCTTTATCTTTGTAACCCATGATCAGGAAGAGGCTCTGACCATGTCAGACAAGATCGTGGTTATGAAAAACGGAGAGATCCAGCAGATCGGCACACCGGAGGAGATCTACAACGAGCCCTCCAACCGGTATGTGGCAAATTTCATCGGGGAAAGCAACATTATTCCCGGAATCATGCTGGAGGATTACAAAGTCCGGTTTGATGATATCACCTTTGACTGTGTGGATTTTGGATTTAAGCCGGAAGAGCCGGTAGATGTGGTGATCCGTCCGGAGGATATTGATATTGTGGCGCCCGAGGACGGAAAGATGACAGGAGAGGTGTTAAGCGTCCTGTTTAAGGGAGTCCACTATGAGATCATTGTGGAGACCGTACCGGGTACCAGTGTAACGGTGAATATGCGTGTGATCCAGAATCAGGATGTGACCAGTGAAAATGGAAAAGAAAAGATCAGTGCCAATAATTTCTATGTGGATCTGGAGGATGTAAAAACGCTGGATCACAAGGAGATCGTGGCAAGATCTAATGCCCAGGCATGGAACCCGGAGACGGATGATTATATCTCCATCGCCAAGATCGACTGCGATCTGAAGGAAGAACTGGGACAGTATCCGGTTACTTTCTCAACGGCAAACGGTACCAGCATTCAGAGAAATATTTTTGTAGTGAACCAGCCTTTTGTAAAAAATGAAAAGGCCAATGAGGCGGTCATGGCATTCAGCTTTATTAAGACTGTGGATGAGATTCAGGAATCTCAGACCCTGGATACAGATCTGAAGACCTGGGCCAATGCGCAGGGCTGGAAGCTCAGCGATGAAAATGTAAGTGTGGACATCAGCGTAGATTATGATTTTGAACCGGAAAATGTGAAAGAAGGAGTCTATAAGATCACATTCTGGACCACCGGTCGGGAATTTAAGATTCATACCACAGATTATACGGAAGTGGGTCAGGAGGTCGGCCTGACATTCTTCCCGGAAGATATTCATGTCATGTCAAGGATGGAATTTTAAATGAAACGGTTTTCACAGCTTGCCGTTCCCTATATTGCATGGGCGGTGATGATGCTGATCCTTCCCATGGGACTGATTGCTCTGTATTCAGTAACGGAGCCGGGCAACAGCATCATTTCCTTCTCCCTGACACTGGATCATTATGTCAAATTTTTTACCGACCCTGACTTTTTGATCGTGTTGTGGCGCTCTCTGTGGATCGCACTGAAGACCACGGTGATCTGCCTGCTTCTGGGATATCCGGTGGCATATTTCATTGCCCGCAGCAGTGAGCGGGCGCAGAATATTCTGGTTCTCTGCATTACGATTCCCATGTGGATCAATATGCTGGTAAGAACCTACGCATGGATCGGCCTTCTCAGTGAGGATGGACTGATTCAGAAAATCCTGGGGATCTTCGGACTGGGCAATATGGAGCTTTTGTACACGGAATCAGCGGTATTGCTGGGAATGGTGTACAACTTCCTGCCTTTTATGATCCTGCAGATCAATACCTCTCTCTGTAAGATGGATCACTCCCTTTTGGAAGCGGGAGCGGATCTTGGAGCAACGCCGGCCCAGGCATTTCGGCGGATCACACTGCCGCTGTCTCTGCCGGGTGTGATCAATGGAATTACGCTGGTATTCCTTCCGGCGGTCAGTTCCTTCTTTATTCCCAAGCTGCTGGGCGGCGGACAGTATTTCCTCATCGGAAATCTGATCGAGAACCAGTTTATCACCGTGGGAGAATGGAATTTCGGAAGCGCCATCTCCATGATCATGGCAGTGATCATGATGGTACTGATGATGGCGGTCCATAAGGCAGAGGTGAGAAATCACGGCGGAAAGGAGGAGGACTGATCATGAAAAAAGGAAAACGCCCTTTTGGAAGATTCTTGATGGTGTTGATGATCGTGTTTTTCTATCTTCCTATTTTATACATGATTATCTTCTCCTTTAATCAGGGAAAATCCCTGACTGCCTTTACCGGTTTTTCTCTTCGCTGGTACCGGCATATGCTGGAATCCAGAGATATGATGGAGGCCTTGTATACCACGTTTGGCGTCGCGCTGATCGCTACCGCAGTATCTACGGTGGTGGGAACCATTTCCGCCATCGGATTAAGCAAATCCAGGAAGATCGTCCGGGATCTGGTGATGCAGGTCAATAATCTGCCGCTGATGAATCCGGAGATCGTGACGGCTATCGGTTTTATGCTGCTGTTTATCACTTTTCAGGTGGAAAAAGGATATGCCACCATGCTGCTGGCTCACATTGCATTTTGTATTCCTTATGTGATGCTCTCGGTGATGCCGAAGATCCGTTCTCTGGATCCGAATCTGGCAGATGCAGCCATGGACCTTGGTGCGACTCCCTGGAAAGCGCTGACAAGAGTGATCGTGCCGCAGATCACGCCGGGGATTATTTCCGGTGCGCTGATCGCATTTACCATGTCGGTGGATGATTTTATTATTTCCTATTTTGTGACTGGAAGCGGCGTAAAGAATTTAAGTATCATGGTGTATACCATGAGCAAACGTGTCAATCCCAGCATCAATGCGATCTCTACACTGGTGGTCGTAATTATCACTGTTGTTCTGGTCATCATCAATGTGGCTCCTGTGGTCATGGCAAAAAGAGAGAAAAAGGATGAGATCGGAAAGAAAAAGATGGTGGTTCCCGGAATCGCAGCAGCAGCGGTGCTGATACTGATCTTTGGATTGAGCAAAATGGGACAGAAGGAGTCTGAGCTGCCCTACGCAGGACAGACGCTTCATGTGTATAACTGGGGCGAATATACCGGAGAAAATATCATCCGTGATTTTGAGGAAAAGACCGGGGCTGTGGTGGTAATGGAGAATTTTGATTCCAACGAGCAGATGTATATCAAAGTAGCCAACGGAGAACCCTATGATATTCTGGTTCCCAGCGATTATATGATCCAGAGGCTGATTGATGAAAAGCTTCTTCAGAAGCTGGATTATTCCAGACTGTATGGACTGGAAAATCTCAATGATGCGGTGATGGGACTTCCCTATGATCCGGAAAATGATTATTCGATCCCCTATTTCTGGGGCACAGTCGGCATTGTCTATGATAAGACGAAGGTGGATGAAGCGGATCTGGAAAAAGAAGGATTTGCCATTTTCCTGGATGAAAAATACAAAGGTGATATTTATCTCTATGATTCTGAAAGAGACTCCTTTATGATGGCTCTGAAATCTCTGGGATATTCTATGAATACAGAGAGTGAGGAAGAACTTCAGGAAGCCTATGAGTGGCTGACTCAGTGTGTAAAGACCATGAAACCGGAGATCGTGACCGATGAGATCATTGATAATATGGCCCAGGGAAGAAAGGCACTTGGTCTGATCTATTCGGGAGATGCCACTTATGTCATGAGTGAAAATGAAAATATGGGATTCTATCTTCCGGAGGAAGGAACGAACCTGTGGTCGGATGCCATGGTCATTCCGGCGAATGCAAAGAATCCGGAGCTGGCTCATGAGTTTATCAATCATGTGTGTTCTTATGAGGGAGCCTATGACAATTCCAGTTATGTGGGTTATACTTCCGCAAATCAGGAGGTTATGGAGGAACTGTCAGGGGAAGGCGGAGATTATGAAGGAATCAATGCCTATATTCCGAGAACGGACAATCCAAACGATGAGGTATTTGTATATAATGAAGATACCAGAAAGATCATCAGTAATCTGTGGAGCAAGGTAAAGATTGCCGCAAGTAATGCAAGTTAAAAGGTTCTTATGGATCATGACAGGGGGATCCGGGCAAACGTCCGGGTCCCTCTTGACATTGGAAGGTTCCTTTGTTATATTTTGTCAAGAGGTGTGTTTTCGTGAAAAAGCTGCATGAGAAAAGAAGAATGATCTATTTTATAATCTCATTTGTGATCGTAATGGGAGTCTGCGTGGGATATATCCGGGCAGATTTTGTTTCTGCATGCGCAAAAAGAGGAAACACAAGTTCTATAGTCAGGACGAAGCCTGGGATCTATCAGGACGGAGACCTGAGCTGTCATGAAAGCGGGGGAACAGGACAATTCTATGGTTCAGGGCACGGCAGTGCCAGAAGTCAGGAAGACGTAGACGGTCCCCGGTGTCTGTTGTTGTGCCCGGATCTTCTTACGGGCAGTTTCCGGATATGTTTACGAAATGCCGCCACAGAAGAGTATGCGGGAGATTTCTGCAAAGAAGAGATCGTGCAATATCTTCACCGGACGGATGGAGACGAATAAAATTCATCGGGAGCGATTATGGAACCATACTGGGCATAAGCCCGGTCTTTTTGGCGTAATTATTGGAATGACAGAAGGATGGAATGAATCATGAATCAGAAAATATACAGAACCGGAATTGATATTGGATCGACAACTGTAAAACTGGCAGTGCTGGACGAAGAGGGACAGATCCTGTTTTCAGATTATAAACGTCATCTGGCTGATATTCAGGAAACTCTGGGTGAACTTCTGGAAAAAGCATATGGAGAACTGGGTGAGCTTACCATAAGTCCGGTCATTACCGGATCCGGCGGACTGGCACTGGCCGATTATCTGGAGATCCCTTTTGTTCAGGAAGTGATCGCAGTGTCTGCTTCTCTGAAAAAATATGCCCCCCAGACCGATGTGGCCATTGAGCTGGGCGGAGAAGATGCAAAAATCATTTATTTTGAAAACGGCAATACTGAGCAGAGAATGAATGGAATCTGTGCCGGAGGAACGGGTGCCTTTATTGACCAGATGGCATCTCTTCTTCAGACTGATGCACCGGGGCTCAATGAATATGCGGCTTCCCACACGGCAATTTATCCGATTGCCGCCCGCTGCGGTGTATTTGCAAAGACAGATATTCAGCCGCTGATCAATGACGGAGCTTCGAGAGAGAACCTGGCGGCTTCCATTTTTCAGGCAGTGGTAAATCAGACCATTTCCGGGCTTGCCTGCGGAAAGCCGATCCGGGGGCATGTGGCATTTTTGGGAGGACCTCTTCACTTTTTGCCGGAGCTTCGCAAACGTTTTGTGGAGACCTTAAAGCTGGATGAAGAGCATGCCATCGTACCGGAAAATTCTCATCTTTTTGCGGCTCTTGGAAGTGCATGGAATGCATCGGAAGAAACGGGGATCTCTCTTTGCGAGCTGGTGGAACGGATCCATCGGAAAGTAAAGATCGCCTTTGAAGTGGAGCGGATGCAGCCGCTGTTTTCCTCAGAGGAAGAGTATCAAAAGTTTCAGGAACGTCATGGAAAAGACCAGGTGGAAGAAAAAGACCTGGCATCCTATCGGGGAAACTGTTATCTTGGTATCGACGCAGGATCCACCACGACCAAGGCAGTGGTGATCGGGGAGGACGGATCCCTTTTGTACAGCTTTTACAGTGGGAACGGCGGAGATCCTCTGGCCACAGCGATCCGTGCCATCAAAGAGATCTATGAGATCCTGCCGGATACAGCAAAGATCGTGCACTCCTGTTCCACAGGATACGGAGAGGCACTGATCAAAGAGGCACTTCTTCTGGATGAGGGAGAAGTGGAAACAGTAGCTCATTACCAGTCAGCTGCATTTTTTAATCCGGATGTGGACTGTATCCTGGATATCGGCGGTCAGGATATGAAATGTATCCGGATCAAAAACGGAGTAATCGACAGTGTACAGTTAAATGAGGCATGTTCTTCCGGATGCGGATCCTTTATTGAGACCTTTGCAAAGTCTCTGGATTATTCGGTAGAAGAGTTTGCAAAGGAAGCGTTATTTGCGAAAAACCCCATTGATCTGGGAACCCGCTGCACCGTATTTATGAATTCCAAGGTAAAGCAGGCCCAGAAGGAAGGCGCAACGGTGGCGGACATTTCCGCAGGGCTCGCCTATTCGGTGGTAAAAAATGCATTATATAAAGTAATTAAAGTATCGGATGCATCAGAACTGGGACGTCAGATCGTAGTACAGGGCGGAACTTTTTATAATGACGCAGTGCTTCGTAGTCTGGAGCGGATCGCAGACTGTGAGGTGATCAGGCCCAATATCGCAGGACTGATGGGAGCCTTCGGAGCGGCGCTGATCGCAAGGGAGCGTTATGATGAAAAACAGGGAACCACCATGCTTTCCATTGAAAAGATCAGAAGCTTCCAATATTCCACTACCATTGCCAACTGCAAAGGCTGTGTCAATCAGTGTCGTCTGACGGTCAATCATTTTTCCGGCGGAAGAAAGTACATCAGCGGTAACCGGTGTGAACGGGGAATCGGAAAAGAGAAAAAGAGCGACAGCTATCCAAACCTGTTTAAATATAAGGAAAAGAGAATGTTCTCCTATGAGCCTCTGGCAGCAGACGAGGCGGTTCGCGGCAAGGTGGGAATTCCAAGAGTTTTGAATATGTATGAGAACTACCCCTTCTGGTTTACGTTCTTTACGAAACTGAAGTATCAGGTGGTGCTCTCTCCGGTATCCACCAGGAAGATCTATGAGCTTGGAATCGAATCCATTCCCAGCGAATCGGAGTGCTATCCGGCGAAGCTGGCTCACGGGCATGTGGAGTGGCTCCTGAGAAAAGGTATCACACACATTTTCTACCCTTGCATTCCCTATGAAAGAACAGAATTCGGGGAGGCGCAGAACCACTATAACTGTCCCATCGTGACTTCCTATGCGGAGAATATCAAGAACAACGTAGAGGAATTGAAGGAAGAGAGGATCCGTTTCCGAAATCCGTTCCTGGCATTCACCAGCGAAAAGATCCTGGCAGATGGTCTGGTAAAGGAATTCTCAGAGATTCCGGAGGAGGAAGTACGAAGCGCAGCGGCAGAAGCCTGGAAGGAGCTGGAGGCAGCCCGTCTCGATATTCAGAAAAAAGGGGAAGAGACTCTGGCCTGGATGGAAGAGCATCATGTTACTGGTATCGTGCTGGCAGGACGTCCCTATCATATTGATCCGGAGATCCATCACGGAATCCCGGAGATGATCAATTCCTATGGGGTTGCCGTGCTGACGGAGGATTCCGTATCCCACCTGGCCCCTGTGGAGCGCCCCCTTCGTGTCAATGACCAGTGGATGTACCATACCCGTCTCTATGCTGCGGCAAACTATGTGAAGACGCGGGAAGATCTGGAACTGATCCAGCTGAATTCCTTCGGCTGCGGCCTGGATGCGGTCACCACAGATCAGGTGTCTGAGATCTTGAGCAGCGGCGGAAAAATCTACACCTGTTTAAAGATCGATGAAGTGAATAACCTGGGTGCGGCCAGGATTCGTGTCCGTTCTCTGCTGGCGGCATTAAGGACCAGAAAGCAGAAAGCAGAAGCCTGCCGCAGTGCCACTTCAGCCATAGAGAAAGTGACTTTCACAAAGGAAATGAGAAAAGATTATACGATTCTCTGTCCCCAGATGTCGCCCATTCATTTTTCTATCATTCAGGATGCAGTCAGAGCCAGTGGTTATCATCTGGAGGTGCTGCCCAATGACAACCGGGATGCGGTGAATGTGGGATTGAAATATGTGAATAACGACGCCTGCTATCCTTCCTTAATGGTGGTGGGTCAGATCATGCAGGCACTTCTATCCGGAAAATACGATGTGAACCGGGTGGCAGTGGTCATGACTCAGACAGGAGGCGGCTGCCGGGCATCCAATTATATCGGATTTATCCGCAGAGCCCTGAAAAAAGCAGGGTTTGCCCAGGTACCGGTGCTCTCGTTGAATTTAAGCGGTATGGAAAAGCAGCCGGGATTTTCTATTACGCCTGGTCTTGCAGTCCGGTTGGTCTACAGTGCGATCTTCGGGGATATTCTGATGAAATGTATCTATCGGATGCGTCCCTATGAACTGAAGAAGGGTAATACTGATTATTTACATACAAAGTGGGATTCCCGATGCCGGAAATTTGTATCCGGCAAGCACGTGAGCTACCGGAGATTCCAGTATATCTGCCGTTCCATGATCGAGGATTTTGACAGGATCCCCATCAGCAATGTGAAAAAGCCGAGAGTGGGAATCGTAGGAGAGATCCTGGTTAAATTCCTTCCGGCAGCAAATAATTATCTGGCTGAGACTCTGGAGAGAGAAGGGGCAGAGCCCGTGGTGCCGGATCTGGTGGATTTCTTCAATTACTGTTTCTATAATCAGAACTTTAAGACAGAACATCTGGGATTTAAGAAAAAGTCAGCAGTTGTGGCGAATGTCGGTATCTGGCTGGTGGATAAGGCGAGGGGAGCTGCCAACGATGCCTTTCGAAAGAGCGTACATTTTACGCCGTCTGCCGATATCCGGGAACTGGCAAAGATGGCAGGACCCATTGTATCGGAAGGAAATCAGACCGGAGAAGGCTGGTTCCTTACCGGAGAGATGCTGGAACTGATCCATGGAGGGGTTCCGAACATCGTATGTACACAGCCATTTGCCTGCCTGCCCAATCATATCGTGGGCAAGGGGGTCATCAAAGAACTGCGCCGCCGGTATCCCCAGGCCAATATTGTGGCCGTGGACTATGATCCGGGTGCCAGCGAGGTGAATCAGCTGAATCGAATCAAACTGATGCTGTCCAATGCGAAAGTGGAATAAAAAATCAGCGTACCGGAAAAGGTACGCTGATTTTTTATACGCCTTATCACATACGTTTACAGAAGAGGTTTCCCTGTCAGCATTTCATAGGCCTGCAGATATTTGGCGATCGTTTTATCTACAATGTCCTGAGGCAGTGTCCAGTCATTTCCCGGATTTGCTTTCAGCCAGTCGCGGGCAAACTGTTTGTCGAAAGAGGGCTGTCCATGTCCGACTTCGTACTGATCTGCCGGCCAGAAACGGGAGCTGTCCGGTGTCAGCATCTCATCACCGATTACGATATTGCCGTTTTCATCCAGACCGAATTCGAATTTGGTATCTGCGATGATGATTCCTTTGCTCAGTGCGTAATCTGCACATTTTTTGTAGAGAGCAATGGTGCAGTCACGAAGCTTTGTGGCATATTCTTCTCCTTTACCCGGGAAGTATTTTTCCAGGTGAGCAATACTCTGCTCAAAAGAGATGTTTTCGTCATGATCACCGATCTCTGCCTTGGTGGACGGTGTGTAGATCGGTTCGGGAAGCTTTTCGGATTCTTTCAGTCCCTCCGGAAGCTGAATACCGCATACGGTACCGTTTTCCTGATAGCTGGCCCAGCCGCTTCCTGTAATATAACCGCGTACGATGCACTCGATGGGAAGCATATTGAGTTTTTTGCACATCATGCTGTTGCCGTCAAACTGAGGCTGCTGGAAAAATTCCGGCATATCCTTTACGTCAGCGGAAATCATATGGTTGGGAAGAATATCCTCTGTCAGATCAAACCAGAATTTGGACATCTGGGTCAGAACCGTGCCTTTTTTCGTAACGGTATTGTTCAGAATCACATCAAAACAACTGATGCGGTCAGTGGCTACCATGATCAGGCTGTCTCCGTTGTCATAGATTTCACGGACTTTTCCTTCTTTTACAGGTTTCATAACTTCAATACTCATAAGACTACCTCACTGTAATTCGCTGTTGTTTTTTACTACACTAGTTAAACAGATTTTGTTGTAAAAATCAATAGGATTTTGTAAGATATAAGTAATCAGATGGGAAAGGCGTGCTTGAAATTCCGGACAGGAGGTGCAGGATGGACAGAAAACAACTGACAAAGGCGATGAAGGCAGCCAGAGGACTTCAGCGTGCGGAACTGGTTATAAAGAATGCAAATGTGATCAATGTTTTTTCGGAAGAGATCCGGCGGCAGGATATTGCCATTGAGGATGGCGTGATCGTGGGAACGGGAGTATATCACGGGGAGAGGGAGATCGATCTCAAAGGGATGTATGTGATGCCCGGATTCATAGACAGCCACCTTCATCTGGAATCTACGCTGGTGACTCCTTCGGAACTGATCCATCAGGCAGTGAAATGCGGAACGACTACTTTTATCGTGGACCCTCATGAGTCGGCAAATGTGTCAGGGACAGATGGAATCGATTATATCCTGGAACAGACAGAACAGGTGCCGGCCAACGTGTATGTGATGATGCCGTCCTGTGTGCCGGCTACCGGGGTGGATGATAACGGATGCTGTCTCACTGCGGAAAAAATGAGCGAATATCACGGTCATAAGCGGATCCTGGGTCTGGGAGAAGTGATGGATTACCGTTCGGTGGTGGAAGGAAAGCCGGAAATGCTGGAAAAGCTGGAATTGTTCCGGGATAAGGTTCTGGACGGTCATGCACCATTTCTCTCACCGGGCGATCTGTCAGCTTATTCCCTGGCGGGTATCGGGACAGACCATGAGTGTGTGGATTATGAATATGCCATGGAAGAGATCAGAAACGGGATGTACGTTCTGATCCGGGAAGGAAGCGCAGCCAGAAATCTTCAGGCCCTGGTAACGGGAATCGTAAAGCATCAGACGGATACCGGACATTTCTGTTTCTGTACAGATGATAAACATATTGAAGATATTCTGCGGGAGGGTCATATCAGTCATAATGTCAGAGAGGCGATCCGACTTGGGATTCCGCCTGTAAAAGCCATCAGGATGGCGACTCTGCAGGCAGCAGAATGCTATCATCTCCGTCATCTGGGTGCTGTGGCACCGGGATATCAGGCGGATCTTATCGTGGTGAGTGATCTGGAACAGATGAAGGTGGAAAGAGTGTTTTATAAAGGGCAGGATGTAGAGGAAGATCAGAACCTATCGCCGGCAGTCTGTGCAGATAAGCTGAAACATACGGTGCATGTGAAGCCGCTCTGTGAGAAGGATCTTTGGATGCATTGTACCGGACGCAGGCAGCCGGTGATCCGTATGGTGGGAAAAGAAATCCTTACGAGAGAAGAATGGGCAGTGCTCCCCGGAGGGATCTTTTTTGAGCCGGATGAAACCTGTAATAAAGTGGCAGTGATCGAGCGACATAAAGCAACAGGAAAAATAGGAAAGGCGGCTGTAGTGGGATACGGGATCCATGGGGGAGCCATAGCCTCCAGTGTATCCCATGATTCACACAATCTGGTAGTGATCGGTGATAATGACAGGGATATTATTGCACTGTCATTTCTGGCACTTCCGGTTCTTCCCGAGATTCGGATCCTGCCCAGAGGACTGTACCGTGTGGAAGACGGAAGCTTTTACAGAGAGGATGAGGAACAATGACAATGGTTTATGGACTCTGTGTGAATCGGCTCCCGGATCCCTTAGCCGTTCCACGGATTATGGAAGGACTGCCTGAGGAAAGACGGAAAAAAATTCTTCGTTTTCGGCAGGAAAAAGGAAGACGCCAGAGTCTTGGTGCAGGCCTTCTGTTAAAATATGTGATGGATGAGTATGGAATCTCCATGGACGCCGTTCACTGCGGGAAAAACGGGAAGCCGGAGACGGAGGGAATCTGCTTTAATCTGTCGCATTCTCACGAAATGGTGATCTGTGCGGTAAGCCGAAAGCCTGTGGGATGTGATATCCAGCGCATGGGAAAAGCAGAGATGAAGGTGGCGGAGCATTTTTTCTGCCCGGAGGAACTGGCATATCTGAGGCAGTTTGAAGGGGAGCGGCTGGATGAAGCATTTTGCCGGCTCTGGACGATGAAAGAAAGCTATATTAAAATGACCGGAGAAGGAATGAGTCTTTCTTTTCGGAAGTTTACCGTGATTCCGGGGGAAACGATTCGGGTAATGCGGGAGGGAGTCCCTGAGGAGTGCTTTTTGAAGGAATATGGGATGCCGGGATATCGGGTTACCGTATGCGCCGGAGAAAAGGAATTTGAGGAAGAAATACGGATGATTTCTGAATGGGGTCAGAGTGGGAGTTAAAGAAAAATGTATATGGACATAAAGGCAAGACCAAGGTATATTATCAGTGACAGGACATATGAAAAAAAGGAGAATGGATGTAATGGAGAATAGTACGGCAGAGAACATGCAGCAAATGCCCCATAAGAACGGAGGCTTTCAGAATTCCCTGGGATTTGTTCTTGCCTGCGTGGGATCTGCGGTGGGAATGGGAAATATCTGGCTGTTTCCCTATCGATTGGGACAGTACGGAGGAGCCGCATTTCTGCTTCCCTATTTTATATTTGTAGCTTTGTTTGGACTGGTAGGACTTTCTGCGGAGTTTGCCATCGGAAGAAAGGCGGGAACCGGAACTCTGGGGTCTTATGAGTATTGCTGGAACACCAGAGGAAAAGGAAAACTGGGACTGGCGCTTGGGTGGATCCCGTTATTCGGTTCACTGGGAATTGCCATTGGATATTCTGTGATCCTGGGCTGGGTGCTCCGAACACTGGCCTCCGGCATGACGGGAGAACTGTTTTTGGCAGATGCAGGACAGCTGTTTACAGCCATGTCTTCGGATTTTGGAAATGTTACCTGTCATACCATTGTGATCCTGATGGCCTGTATCCTGCTGATGGTGGGAGCAACCGGTGGAATCGAGAAGATTAATAAAGTGCTGATGCCGGCTTTTTTTGTACTGTTTGTGGTGCTGGCGGTGAGAGTGGCATTCCTGGGAGGCGCTGCAGAGGGATATCGTTTCCTGTTTGTTCCCCAGTGGGAATATCTACTGAAAGTGGATACCTGGGTCATGGCTATGGGGCAGGCATTTTTTTCGCTGTCCATCACGGGATCCGGCATGATCGTCTATGGATCCTATCTTGGAAAAAATGAGGATATTTCGAAGGCATCGGTGAATACGGCGGTATTTGACACACTGGCAGCCATGCTGGCGGCTCTTGCGATTATGCCGGCAGTGTTTGCATTTGGGATAGAACCCACCAGCGGACCGCCTCTGATGTTTATTACTTTGCCGCAGGTGTTTGCGCAGATGCCGCTTGGACAGCTGTTTGCAGTCTTTTTCTTTGTATCCGTGGCATTTGCGGGAATTACCAGCCTGATCAATATGTTCGAAGCGGTATGCGAATCCTGGCAGACAAAGTTTCATATTTCTCATTCTCTGGCAGTGGTGATCTGCGGGGCAATTTCCCTGGCAGTCGGGTTGTTTATTGAGAACGGACAGAAAGTCTCAGACTGGATGGATTTTATTACGATTATTGTGGTACCTTTTGGTGCGCTTCTTGGTGCATTTTCTGTTTATTACGTGTTTGGATGGAAACAACTGAAAGGCGAGATGGAGCTTGGCAGAAAGAAAGCTCTGCCGGAGTGGTTTGGCATTCTGGGGAAATATGTTTATGTGCCTCTGGCAGCGATAGTGTTTGTGCTTGGAATTCTGTATGGCGGAATCGGCTAGAAAGGATACGATGTGAGAAAAGAGATCAGAGAACAGCTGCAGGCACAGGCAGAAGAAGAGTACCGGGATTTTTCATCTGCACTGATACCGGGAAGCAGGCCTCTTCTGGGAGTTCGGCTTCCGGTGCTTCGAAAGATGGCAAAAGAGATCGTCAAGGGAGACTGGAGAAAGGAAGCAGCTTCTCAGGATGGCGAACAGGAGGATTTCTGGTTCGAGGAGATCATGTTAAGGGGAATGATCATCGGATACGGAACGGAAAAAGCGGATACAGATGAGGGACTGTACTGGCTGAAAAAGATGATCCCTCTGATCGACAGCTGGTCTGTGTGTGACAGCTTTTGCACCGGTTTTGGATTTGCCGCAAGACACCGGGCGGAGGTCTGGGAGTTTCTGAAGCCTTATCTGATTTCCACAAGGGAATTCGAAGTGCGTACCGCACTGATCCTCCTATTGGATCAATTCCTTAAGATTGATAAAAATGGGAAAAAGTGTCCGAGAAAACGGGTCATTACCATGAAAGATCTGGTTACGGACACCTCCGAGAAAACCAGGGAATGGTTCCCTTATACGGAGCCGATCCTGAAGGTGCTGAACCGCAGATATGATCAGGGATACTACGCACAGATGGCTGCAGCATGGACGACTGCGGAGGCTTTTGTGACATTTCCCCATGCGACTTTGCAGATGCTGGAACAGGGCTGCCGGATGGATCCGTGGACAAAAAAGAAAGCCTGTCAGAAGATCTGTGAGTCCAGAATACCGGATGAGGAAGTAAAAGCATATATCTTAAAATTAAGTGGGAAACGGAGGTATACTCATGAATAAAAAAATGGTGATGGGAGTTTTGATGGCGAGTCTGTTGGGCTGTCAGACGAGTATGGAAGCTCTTCCTGTATCTGCTGTCGAAGAAGGTATACAGGAGAATCAAACAGCAGTAAATAATGAAATCAACGATGTTACCATGGAAGGACAGACTCTCGGCCTGACAGGCGTACAGAATGCCAGAGAACTGGGCGGTTATGTGACAGAATCGGGAAGAGCCATAAAAAAAGGCATCCTTCTCAGAAGCGGGAAACTGGAGAATGCCACTGAGGCAGACCGGAAAAAGTTAATAGATGAATATCACCTGAAAACAGTGATTGATTTCCGTACTGCTACGGAGATACAAAGTGCGCCGAATCCGGTAATTGAGGGGATAGAGAATGTGGAGATTCGAGTTCTGGATGAAAACAGTGAGTCCGGAACCAGGACAACGGCAGTTCTTAAAAACGGAAATACAGATCCCATTGATTATGTGATGAAAGCGGTGGAAGCCGGACTTGTCAGCAGGGAAATGTATGTGAAGATTGCAGACAGCGAAGCCGGAAAGAAAGGGTTGGCAGAGTTCTTCCGGATTCTTCTGGACAACCGGGAGGGAGAAACGATACTTTTTCATTGTACATCAGGAAAAGACCGCACCGGTGTCGCTGCCGCTTTGGTATTGTCCGCATTGGGAGTGGATGAGGAGACGATCCTTGAAGATTTTGAACTGACAAATGAGTTTCTGGCAGATCAAATTGCCTATGTAAGTGCGGAAGTTCGGAAAAGGACAGATGATCCGGAAATGATTGATACCGTAATCGCCACAACAGGAGTTGACAGAGAATTTATGGAAATCCTGTTAAATCACCTGAAGGATACCTATGGCTCTGTATCGGAATATATCACCAGGGAACTGGGAGTCAGTGAAGAAGAACTGGAAATGCTTAGAGAAATATATCTGGAATCATGATTTACACAAACAGCAGGGAGGATATCACATGAATAGACAGCATGTACAATTATTAAAAGAAATGATCCATTATGATAAAGGGGATCCGGCCAGGATCCAGCATATCCTGAAAGTCCACAGTCTGGCTGCCATGATGGGAAAAATGGAGGGGATTCCGGAAGAGACTCAGTTCATTCTTGAGACCACAGCAATCCTTCATGATGTGGGCATCCATGTGAGCGAACAGAAATACGGTTCCTGCAGCGGAAAATATCAGGAGATAGAAGGTCCGGCAGAAGGGGAAGCCCTGATGAATAAAGTGGGGGGATTTGAAAAGACGGTTGTGGACCGGGTAAAATATCTCATTGGACATCATCATACCTATACACATATCGATGGAATGGATTATCAGATCCTGGTGGAAGCAGATTTTCTGGTCAATCTTTTTGAGGAACAAGCAGATGAAAAGACAATCCTGAATGTGAAAAAGAATATCTTCCGGACAAAAGCAGGTCTGGAACTTTTGGATGATATGTTTGGGTTAACAGAGGAGTGAAGCACATGCCGGGAGTAAAAAAGACAGAAGAGGAAAAGAAAGCTCTTGCACTTCAGATCATTGACAGGTTAAAGAAGGAATATCCGGATGCAGGATGTACACTGGATTACAATGAGGCCTGGAAGCTGCTGGTCAGTGTCAGACTGGCTGCCCAGTGTACGGATGCCAGAGTGAATGTAGTCGTGGAGAAGCTGTATGAAAAGTTTCCGGATGTGCAGTCTCTGGCTGCCGCAGATGTGGATGACATCGAAGAGATCGTCCGTCCCTGCGGTCTTGGGAGAAGCAAGGCCAGAGATATCAGCGCCTGCATGAAGATTCTGCAGGACGAATATGGAGGAAACGTTCCCGATGATTTCAACGCTCTCTTAAAACTGCCCGGAGTGGGAAGAAAAAGTGCAAATCTGATCATGGGGGATGTCTTTGGAAAACCGGCCATAGTGACAGACACCCACTGCATCCGTCTGACCAACCGTATGGGTCTGGTGGACGGAATCAAAGAGCCGAAAAAGGTAGAAATGGCTCTCTGGAAACTGATTCCCCCGGAAGAGGGAAGTGATTTTTGCCATCGCCTGGTATATCACGGAAGAGAAGTATGTACGGCCAGGACGAAGCCTTACTGCAGCCGCTGCTGTCTGGAGGACATCTGCGGAAAATGCGGACTGGAATAAAAATGTAAAATATGCTTGACATTAAATGTAAAGCGTACTATACTCTAAACATAAGTATAGTGCACTTTACATTTTTTTATTGGAGGAACAAATTGAAAAACAGAATACAGGAATTGCGCAAGGCGCAGAAGGTAACACAAATGGAACTGGCGGAAGCAGTGGATGTGACCAGACAGACGATCATTTCACTGGAGAATGGCAAATATAATGCCTCGCTGGTGTTGGCGCATAAGATCGCACAATATTTTCAGTTATCGATTGAAGAAATATTTATATTTGAGGAGGAAGAGAATTTATGAAGTGTCTGATGAATGATATTGCGGGAATTATCCGTATCCCGGCGGATGACAGAGAGTATG
>JAEDFS010000047.1 GCA_016297895.1 Marvinbryantia sp. | reverse complement strand
CTCTGCCCGATATAATAGCAGCTTCCGTCCTCATCAAAAAACAGGCTGGGATCAATTCCTTTTGCCCCGTCTCCCAGATAGTATGGTTCCGACCAGGGTCCCGACGGATGATCTGCCGTCACAAGAAAATTCCCTCCGCCGGATACATTTGTCGTGATCACATAATATTTTCCTTCATGGTATCGGATGGTGGGCGCATAAATACCCTCTGAATGGCCGCAGCCACTCAGAGGGATCTGAGAATTTCTTTCCAGTACATGACCGATCTGCGTCCAGTCCGAAAGGTTCCTGCTTCCAAAAACAGGAATGCCCGGAAAATAGGCAAAGCTGGAATGAACCATATAATACTCTTCTCCCACCCTGCAGATGGAGGGATCCGGATAGAATCCCGGCACGATGGGGTTTTGATAATTGCTCATAACTCTTTCTCCTTTTACAGGATCTTCTGTTCCCCGTCTATCAATGCATAGATGGGGATCCTGGACGGATTCACCACAGACTTTCCATCTGCACTGAAAAGCAGGTGCCTGGATGCCTCCATATAGTCCGCATACTCAATATTGGTCGTATACCAGACCTCCGGCCTGCCGGAAATTTCCTGACAGAATGTCTCCATCCGATCCCAGGTCTGCTGACGCTCAAATTCAAAGCTGTGTCCCCAGACGTAGAGAAGAGACAGTTTCCTGTACTCCGGTTTGTCCAGGAACCGCCGGGCCATGCCGTCAAAAGCATCATTGTGGTGACAGGTGGGCCTCCAGGTCAGAAACCGTTCCGGAACACGAAAATTCCCGGTAGCTTCCACAGTACGACTGTACAGAAAACCCAGTTTCTGTAATGTTTCCACCACATTGTCATCGTACTCTCCGAAAGCGTAAGAACATCCCCGGATGATCCTCCCTGTGCACTCCTCCAGAGTCAGGCGATCCTGCCAGAATTCCCTTATCAGCTGCTCCTGAGTCAGATGTGTGGGAAACTCGTGATAAACTCCATGGCAGGCAATTTCATGGCCTTCATAGAGGGATGCCAGTTCTTTTTTCGTGACAAATCCTTCTTTGTCCAGAATGCCGGAATTCAGATGAAACGTTGCTTTCAGACCATAACGGTTAAACAACTCCACCAGACGCCGGTCATAGATCTGCCCGTCATCATAGCTGAACGTCACTGCCAGTTCTTTCCACTGAGGGAAACGCAATTCAAAACTCATATTTTTCTCCTCTCCGGTCTATAACGTCACATGGATCTCCACCGGAGCCCTGCCAAGCAGTTCCACACTTCTGGCATCCGGCTGACTGCATCCCACATAGAATCCAAACTCTTTTCCATCCACTTTTCGGACTCCCTCATCATCCACTACAGTAAATGCGGCTCCGCTTACCGGCAGTTCAAAAACCTGTTTTTCTCCCGGTTCCAGATGGATCCGCTTAAATGCACAAAGTGAGGGATTCTTTGCACCATAGATGGAATCTGTACATTTCACATATACCTGAAGTACCTCATCGGTTGCACAGGCTCCGTCATTCCAGGCTTCTGCCGTAATGACCATGCCCTCTTCTGCATCCGCCTCTCCGTCTCTGATCCCGGCATCGGTCACAATGACAGATCCATAGGTAAGTCCATATCCAAAGGGATACTGGGCCCTGTGTTCCATATAGCGATAGGTTCTGCCTTTCATGGAATAATCCTCAAAATCAGGAAGTTCCTCCAATGTTTCATAAAATGTCACCGGAAGCTTTCCTGACGGTGATGTCTCTCCAAAGAGGATTCTGGCCGCCGCCTTTCCCCCCTGTGCTCCCGGATACCACATCTGCAGGATCGCATCAAAATGCTCCATCCCAAAGCTTAAGTCCAGATCACTTCCTGCCATCATACAGAGGATCACCGGTTTTCCGGTTTCCGCAATTGCCTCCATCAGATCCTGCTGCACTTTCGGCAGCTTCAGGTCTACCTTGTCTCCGGATGCATAGCTGTTGCCTGTATCTCCTTCTTCTCCTTCCAGGGTCTCATCCAGACCAAGACACAGAATCACCACATCGCTGTGATCCGCCACGATCTTTGCCTCTGACAGACGGTCTCCTGCCACAGCCAGATGCTCGGTTCTGTCCCGGAACAGAGCACAGCCCGGAGAAGTCATCACACGTACCTCTTCTCCCAGATAATCCTGGATCCCTTCCAATATGGTCACATAGCGGGATGCCGTTCCGTGGTAATTGCCGATCAGAGCTGCGCGGCTGTTGGCATTGGGTCCGATCACTCCCACCGTTTTCAGATCTTCTTTTTTCAGCGGAAGGATTCCGTTATTCTTTAACAGCACCATGCTTTCTTCCGCAGCTTTTACCGACAGTGCCAGATGCTCAGCAGACTCCACTTCCTCATAAGGAATCTGATCGAATTCGCTTCCGTCAAAGAGTCCGAGCATAAACCGTGTGGTAAACAGCCGGATCGCCGACTCTGTAATGGTCTCCTCCGTCACCAGTCCATGCTGATATGCGTTCAGAATATGTAAATAAGTATTCCCGCAGTTCAGATCGCATCCGTTATTGATTGCAAGAGCCGCCGACTCTTTGGCATCATTCGTCAGACCGTGGTGCTCATGAAAATCACGGATCGCCCAGCAGTCTGACACGAAATGGCCCTCAAATCCCCAGTCTTCTCTCAAAATCTTCTGGAGAGTGGGACTTGCACAGCAGGCTTCCCCGTTTGTACGGTTATATGCCCCCATCACGGCTTCTACCTTTGCCTCTTCCACCAGTGCCTGAAAAGCCGGAAGATAGGTCTCCTGCATATCTTTTGAGGAAGCCTGTGCATCAAATTCATGGCGGATCGCTTCCGGCCCGGAATGCACAGCAAAGTGTTTTGCACAGGCTGCCGCCTTCATCGTCTCGCCCTCGCCCTGAAGGCTTTTAACAAAAGCCACTCCGAGACGGCTGGTCAGATAGGGGTCTTCCCCATAGGTTTCATGTCCTCTTCCCCACCGGGGATCACGGAAAATATTGACATTGGGAGACCAGAAGGTCAGTCCCTTATAAATATCCCTGTCCTCTTTTTCGGAATAGGCATTGTATTTTGCACGCCCTTCCGTGGCAACCACGTCTGCGATTTCTTTTATCAGTTCCACATCAAAGGCAGCTCCAAGCCCGATGGCCTGGGGAAACACCGTTGCCTGCCCCGCTCTTGCCACCCCATGAAGTCCCTCATTCCACCAGTTATATGCCGGAATTCCCAGACGTCTGATGGCTGGTGCATCGTATTTCAGCTGGCTGGCTTTTTCCTCCAGGGTCATCTGAGACACCAGCTGTTCTGCCCGTTTCCTCGCTATTTCTCGTTTCATTTGATATCTCCTTCATTCATGTCCTTTCCTAAAAGTCCGTTTATCAGTATTTCGAAATATCATCCTTTTACTGCTCCTGTTGTCAGACCATCTACGATCTGGTTGCTGAAGCAGCAGTATACAACGATCGTGGGAATAATTGCAAGTACGATCGCTGCAAACATCTGTGAATAGTTGGTATTATATGGGCCCACAAATTTAGACAGGGACACCGGCAGTGTTTTCTTGGTATCATCCGAGATAAATACCATAGCCAGCAGCAGTTCATTCCAGTTTGCCACAAAGGTCATCAGTCCCGTTACAAACAGACCCGTCTTGCTCAGAGGCAGAGCAATCTTTCCAAAGATCTGATAAATGGAACAGCCATCGATACAGGCAGATTCCAGAAGCTCGTTGGGTATGCTCTTAAAAAATCCTGTCATGATAAAAATAGTAACAGGCAATGAGAACGTAAGATACGGCAGTACCAGTCCCGTCAGGCTGTTGGAGAGACCCAGCTTGGAAAATCTGGTAAACAGCGGAATCAATACACAGTGTACCGGTATCATCATCCCCATCATAAAATAGACCATTGCCAAACCCGAGAATTTCCACTTCATTCTTCCGATGGCAAAGGCTGACATGGATCCGATCAGCATACTGAGCGCCAGTGTCACCACACATACAATAAAAGAATTCAACGTTGCGATTCCAAGCTTTCCTGCTGTCCAGGCAACCTGGTAATTATCCCACGCCAGAGATTCCGGAAGTGCAAACGGAGATGTAAAAATTTCAGCATTCGTCTTAAATGACACCAGAAAAACCCAGATCAGCGGCACAATATACACAGCTGCCAGCAGAATCAGGAAAACATAGATGAGCTTCATCACTGTCGAAGTCCTCTTTTTACTTTTGCTATTCATGATTCTCCCTCCCCTTACATCTCATAGTCTTCTTTTTTCACTACTTTATTGATAAACAGTGTCACAGACAGGCAAAGTACCAGCAGCACTACACCAATGGCACTGGCATATCCATACTTGAAGAACTTGAAGCCCTGAGTATACAGATGAGTGGCCAGAACCTCCGTCTGATGATTCGGTCCGCCTTCCGTCATGTTAAAGATCAGATCGAAGAATTTCAGGGATCCGATGGCATTTAACGACATGGCTGTGGCAACCATAGGCCGGATCAGCGGAAGGGTAATATACCGAAACGCTTTTGGTTTGGAACAGCCGTCCAGGTAAGCCGCCTCGTAAAGAGAGGGACTGATTCCGGAGATCTGTGCCATATAGAGCATCATGGACTGTCCTACATACTGCCACAGGGCTACAAACCCGATGATCCACATGGGCAGAATAATGAATCCTTTCAGATCCATCAGCCACAGAGGTCCCTGAATACCGAATTTTGCCAGGATCTGGTTGATACCCAGCTTCGGATTAAAAATAAACATCCACAGAAGACCAAGTGCCGTTGCGGAAAGCACACAGGGAAGATAGTAGATATTCTTAAATAAGTTTCGTCCCTTCTTGATATTGGTTAGCAAAGAAGCCAGCAAAAGGCCCATAATCAGCTGGGTTACGCAGGAAAACACCAGGAAAAAGACAGCATTCTTCAGTGCAACCTTCATCGTACTGTCTTTCATCAGCTTCTTATAGTTTGCCAGGCCTGTAAACACAGGCTTTGTCAGCGCATCGTAGTCACAGAAAGAATAATACACTGACTGGCAAATCGGAATAAACAGCACCAGGGTAAACAACAGGATTCCCGGAGCCATAAAAAGGACAATTGCTTTTTTATCTCTTAATATCTTGTCCATACTATTTCCCCTTTCCAATCATTCTATGTAGGAAAAGCGAGGTGGCGTCCACCGCAGCACCCCGCTTTTCTATTAAAGAGCCAAACTCTTTTGGCAAATTTCTATTCCCAGATATTGTCTGTGTAGAAATCTTCTACGATCTGTAATCCATCCTCTACCGGTGTTCCCAGATAGATTGCTACCATTGCATCATCAAAGGTAGATCCTGCTTCTGTTGTTCTCAGAGACTCATTATAGAATCCGAATGTACTTCCTGCGTTTGAGAATACATCCATTACGTATGCCAGCTGTGCCGGTGCTACAGATGCATCATATTCCACCTTGGTTACAGGAATCTTGCCGCCAACTTCTGCGGTATATTTCTGAGCGGTTTCATCTGTGAAGTATTTCATCAGAGCGATTGCTGCTTCCGGATGTTCTGTAGTTGCGCTCATTGCAAGACTGTCAGATTTTGCGATTACTCTTGTGGGGTCATTTCCGCCGTCGATACCCGGGAAGGAGAATACGCCGCACTTGGATTCGAAATCCGGATTCGAACCGTTGATCTGTGCAATTGCCCAGGAACCCTGGATCAGCATTGCTGCTTCGCCGTTGTAGAAACCTGCTGTAGCTACATCGTTGGTATCTCCTGCAGCTGTGGGCTGGAAGTACTTAGACAGTTCTACCATCTTGTTCACTGCATTGACAACGTTCTCATCAAGCCAGCTTGCTTCGTGAGCATCGAGTGCTGCCAGATCTACACCTTCTCTGTCACAGAGGTAGCCGCAAAGCATGGACAGACACCATGGTGTTCCTGCGGAGATAGACAGAGGAGTATATCCGCTATCCTGAAGCTTCTGGCACACATCCATCATTTCATCCCAGTTAGTCGGTACGCTGACGCCTGCTGCTTCAAACATTTCTGTGTTATAGAATACACATGCTGCTGCGATATTCAGCGGTACTGCATAGACCTTTCCGTCATATGTCTGCTGTGAAAATACACCTTCTCCGTTAAACGTATCTTTCCATCCGTCTGCAGCAAGGTAATCTGTCAGATCTGCTGCAACTCCCGGCTCCACATAGGTTGTCAGGTTCGGGCCCGGGCTTACGATAAATACGTCGGGTACATCACCGGCTGCTACCAGCGCATTCAGCTTCGGATAATACTCTTCCAGGTTAGTAGTAATCGGTGTAACATGATATTTTCCTTCGTAATCTGCATTAAACCGTTCAATTACCTCTGCATAACCTTTTGAGATCAGGTCTTCTGTTGCATTCAGGTCATCCCAGAACATCCAGGTAATTTCCTGCACTTCTTCTGCCTGTACCGGAACAGCCCCAAACAATGCAGTTGCTGTCATGGCTGCTGCCACTACTGCTGACAATACACTTCTTTTTTTCATTTTTCTTCCTCCTTTTTTGAATGATTCACGTCATTTATGTAATTACAATATACCAGAGTTTTTTGTACTTTTCTTTGTAATTGTTGCTTCATAACTTTCAATTATTGCTATTCTTATTTTTTGTTTTTCGTTATTTATTATAATTTAACAATAATATTTATTTATATTTGTTCATTATGACTATATCTATATTTATAATATCGTTTTTTTGCAAAATTTGTTCCTTTATAATTGCATTTTTTCATTTTATTTGCTATAGTTTCAGAAACGGATTACAGCAATTTTTGACATCTTATTTCATTTGCAAAAGGAGTTCCTATCGCCATGATTGAAAACCTGACCGGACTTCACGAAACTGTCAATTACCGCCCCGACACCCAGATGCGTCTGTACAACAACGACGAAGCAGAGAATTACCCGCCCCACTGGCATACTCCTTTCGAGCTGATCATGCCTACCGAAGGGACATACCGTGTCCTGTGCGGCGGAATCGATCGCACCCTGCAGGAAGGTGACATCATTCTCATCTGTCCCGGCGTGGTACATGAGCTGTTTGCTCCTCCAAAGGGTGTACGGATCATTTTTCAGCCCAGCCTCTCTCAGATCGATCTGAAGGAGCTGGACATCATCGTCTCCATTATCACCCCGGCTATTCTGATCACACCGGATGAGCACCCTCAGATCCATGACCGTATCCGCCGTCTGATGCTGGAGATCCGGGACGAGTATTTAAGTTCTTCTCCCTACGCCGAATCCTTTATCTACTCCAAGTTTTTGGAGATCCTGGTATACGTGGGACGTTATTATGCGGAAATTGCCCGCAATAATTTTGAAGCAAAAAACAGTAAGCAAAAAGAATACATGGAAAAGTTTCTTTTCATCTGTAATTACATCAATGAACATTTTGCCGAAAATCTCACATTGGAGGATGTCGCTTCTCTGGCCGGGTTCAGCAAGTATCACTTTACCCGCCTGTTCCGGCAGTATGCCGATACGTCTTTTTACAAATATCTGAATCAGAAACGAATCGCACATGCGAAAAATCTGCTGATCAATCAGAATCTGTCCGTCATTGAAGTGGCTTTGCAATCCGGATTTTCCAACCCTTCTTCTTTTCTTCGTATGTTCAAACTGTCCACCGGATGCACCCCCACAGAGTTCCGGAAAATGTATGCCACCGATTAAAACGTTAAAAACAGGAGGAAGACTCTTTAGTCTCCCTCCTTTATCACATCTTCCTTATCCGCTTCTGTCGCTATGAAGCCACTTCTGTCCAGATTCGCCTCATTCGAGATCAATTGTTCAAAATCCGGCACCGGCATGGGTTTGAAATAATAGAATCCCTGTACATATCTGCATCCCATCTTCGCCAGGAACTCCACCTGCTGAATGGTTTCAATTCCTTCTACAATAATGGGCAGTCCGATCTGCCTGGACATTCCCACTACCGACTCCACAATACTGATTCCGCGCTCTCTGTCCTGCTCCTCAAAATGCAGGAACCTCATATCCAGCTTCAACACATCCACCGGCACGTTCTTCAGCATGTTCAGAGAGGAATAGCCGCTTCCGAAATCGTCCATCATTACTGTAAAACCATATTCACGCAGTGCCTTCACCGCATTTCTGATTCGTTCATCACTGTCTGCACAGACGCTCTCCACGATCTCGATCTTCAAAAGTTCCCTGGAGACACCCATGGAATCCGTAAGTTCTTTAAAAAACTCCGGTACATCCATGGAGAAAATATCGATTCTGGATACATTTACCGATACAGGCACCGGAACATGTCCCATCCGGATCCAGTCACGAAGCCACGAACAGGCTTTTTCCCACACATACCTGTCCAATTCTGCCACATAGCCGTATTTTTCCAGAACAGGAATGAACGCTCCGGGCGCAAGCATTCCCCGATCATTGTGCTGCCATCGAACCAGACACTCTCCTCCGACGATCACTGCTTTTCCGTCGGCGATATTGCACTGCGGCTGTATGTAAATGAGAAATTCCTGATTATGCAGGCCGTTTCGTACTTCCGAGATCAATGCGATCTCCTCTGCAAGCTTTTTCTCCATATTTTCCTCATAGACACAGATCCGGTTCCCCGTCCCGTATTCCCCGTTTTCCATGGCGATCGTCGCTCTGTCATACATGCTCACAGCAGGAACCGTCGGGTCACTGATCCGGTAAATGCCAAACATCGGCAGGAAAGCCTGGGAATATCCGTTTTTCTTTAATCCTTCCTCCATTTCTTTCTGTATCTCCCAAATCCTGTTCCCGGATTCCGGAAGCAGAAGACAAAAATTATCTCCTCCCAGATAGCCCGCAATTCCTTCCTGTTCCTGAGACACCTTTTTCAGGCACTCCGACAGAAATATAAGATACCGGTCTCCGGCTTTTCTTCCGTACAGCTTGTTAAACAAACGGAAATGATCGATATCCAGAGCCGCCAGAATATGCGTATCTTTTCCCACTTTTTTCAGATAACCGTCTGCCGTTTTAAAGAAAGCCCGGTTATAGTAAAGTCCTGTCAGCGGATGGATCTCCGTATAGGCTCTGCGTACATAGTTCTCCTCTTCCGCCTGTTCAAAGTCTTTCTGATAAACCGTATATCCGTTTTTCCCTTTTCTTTTTGTCTCATAGAGAGCCATGTCCGCAAATTTGTACAGCTCCATATAATTACGTCCATGCTGCGGGTAAAAAGCCATACCGATACTGCAGGTGATCGTTTTGCCCTCCAGCTCCGGAATCTGAAGCTTTCGCACTTCGCTGCAGAGTTGTTCCGCTCTTCGTTTTGCATCGGAAGAATTTTTCAGATCTTTCATGAACACCACAAATTCATCGCCGCCCACACGGCCAAGGACATCCTCTTTCCGGAACAGACGAATCAGAAGCGCACCGATCTGGCGCAGTACTTCATCTCCCACTGCATGCCCGTAATGGTCATTCACCTCTTTGAAAAAGTCCACATCCATGATCAGAAAGACCTGCATCACCGTGATAAGGTCCACGGCCTGATTCAGCCACCGGGTCACTTTTTCCTCTGTGTTCTTCCGGTTACAGATTCCCGTAAGGGCATCAATATTGGCAGATCGCATAAGCGCCCGCTGTTTTTTTCTGCCCATACCCAGAACCGTCCACACCAGTATGATGATCAGGATTGTAATGCTGATTGCCAGCATGCCTTCATATTTCCGGATAAAATCAAATCCTTCTTTCGCAATTCCGGCCGGGACAAGATAACAGACCACCCAGTCATTAACACACATTGGCCGGTATGCAAGATGATAGGATTCCCCATCCCGCTTAAGGTGCACACAGCCGTCCAGTCCTTCCTTAAGCTTATCCTTGATACCATCCAGATTCAGGCTGACAGTAAACTTCCTGCGAAGATATCCATAGAGCAGCTCTCCGGGACTCACTCCCAGCGTCTCACTGTTCTCATCAGAAAACAGCACTATTCCGTCTGACGCCATAATGACAGCCGTTCCCATATTCTGATAGGCGCTCTCGAAACTCTTCCTGCAGGCTTCTGCCATATCATATTCGCCTCCCAGCACCCCGACCACCTGTCCGTTTTTCAGGATCGGTACCGCAAGGAGCGCTGCGATAGCAGCAGATTTCTCTCCCGTAATTCTTATAATCGCCCGATTCCCTTTTAATACCTCCCGGAAGTATTCCTCCTCTTCAATATTCTCTTCTGTTCCGTCCGCATAACGCGCATATCCTGTTGTATCAGCGATCATGATCCTCATCAGATCACAGTTATCCCGAACTGTCCGAAGGAGTGCGTAGTTCTCTTCTTCGAACAATCCGCTTTTCTCCGACAGATAGGCCGCATTTGCCTCCAGCCAGTCATACTGTACCTCCAGTTTTTCGCAGATATAATCGTTTCTTCTTTCCAGCGCTTCATCGATCGCCTGTTCCACGTTCCGGCTGACGCTTCTCTGCATCAGCATAAAAAAACCTGCAATGCAAATAAGGATCGCAATTACAAAGAATGCTATGATCTTGCTGTATTTTTTAATGTCGCTCTGTCTTTTTGCTCTCATATTTCTTACCGCTTTCCGGATTTTCGTCACTTTTGTCATCTTATCGTCTATTTTACTATGAAAAGCCATCATTTTCCACTATAAATTTTATTGTTTTTTGAAGAAAAACCAAATTATGAACACATTCAGCAAAAGAAGTATAAAAAAGTGAGTATGGCGTACGGCACAATGCCGAATGCATACTCACTCTTTTCAGTCTTTGATTCCATTCAGATCATTTTTAAGAAGCTGATACACTGCCGCAGCAGCCGGTACACCGATCAGCATTCCCGGAATTCCCATAATTCCGCCGCCGATGGTTACCGCAGCCAGTACCCAGACTCCCGGAAGCCCAATGGAATTCCCAACAACTTTCGGATAGATCAGATTGCCCTCCACCTGCTGAAGGATCATAAGAAATATCAGGAACCCCAACGCTTTGGCCGGTGAAACAGTCAGGATCATAAAGGCTCCTATGCCCCCGCCGATGTATGCACCGGCCACCGGAATCAGTGCCGTAAATCCGATCAGCGTCCCTACCATCACCGCATAGGGCAGACGCAGGATCATCATCCCGGCCATACAGAGGCCGCCCAGGATCACCGCCTCGATACACTGTCCCACAATAAAGCGATGAAAACATCCATTGAAGGTAGACAGCACATACCGGATATTGCGGTTCCAGGAGGAACGAAGGTAATGATTCATCACTTTTCGGATCTGACCCATGATCCGTTCCTTTCCCAGAAGCAGATACAGCGCAAAGATCGCACCAATCAGAAACTCCACCGCCGCTGCGGTAAAGGATGAGACCGCAGTCACAGCCATCTGTGCCGCTCCTCCCAGACCATCCAGAAACACCTTCAGCATCTGCGTGATCTTCTGTTCCCAGTCGGTGGCTGCCAGAGAATCCAGTAACTCTTTATTCATCACCGAATTCAAAACTCCCGTTTTTCTGAGCCATTCCACCAGATCATCGATAGCCTGGGGAACTTCCGCAATCAAAAGCTTCACACAATTGACCAGTTCCGGTATCACCAGCCGGATCACAACAAAAGCGATTCCAAGGAGGGTCAGGATTGCAGCAAGCATACAGACGATCCTTTTGCTTTTCTCCACTGCAGCCTTTTTGCTTTTCGGAAAATAATATGTTTCATAAAAGCTCATCAAAATATTTACCAGATAGGCAATCAGACATCCAAGGAGTAAAGAGGACGCCGCTCCTGCGATCATGGCAGCCATCCCCGTGATCGGCTCCCAGTAATAAATCGCCAGATACAGCAGAAACGCAGTGATTCCCAGACGAATACAGGTCTTCCATTCCAGTTTCATAAGTTCTTTGCCTCCTGTTTATACACATTCTTCATTTCATATCTTTCGCAGCTTTTCCAGTGCCCTCTTAAGGATAATTCTCACATTCCCCGAGGTAAGTCCCATTCTCTTTCCAATCTGTACCGCCGTCATATCTTCATAATACCGGCACAGTACGATCTCCATATCCCGCTCGGGCAGCTTCAGAAGGGCTCTTTTGAGAACTTCTCTCATTTCCTGCAGCTCCACTACCAATTCCACACTGGCTTCGGAAATCAGTGCAGGACCCGGCTCTTCCTCAAAGGAAACCACCTCTTTTTTATCCCTGTAATAGTTTTTCAGATGATTATTGGTGATCACAAACAGCCAGGTCTGAAAAGAACACTTGCTTTCGTCATACCTCTCTATGGTTGTAAATGCCTTTTCAAAAATCTCACTGGTGAGATCCTCAGCCATTTCTTTTCCCGTGACCCGTTTTTTCACAAACCCAAATACCATCTGATAGTATTTCCGGTAGAGTTCTTCAAATTCCGCCTGTCCCATAGTACACCTTCTTTCTACTGAAATATTCGTTACTGTTCACGCTGTTCACAGTAACACGCTTCGCGATACACAGAAACTGCATTTTATGCAGTTTCGCGCTTGCTGTCCTCGGGATTTCCGCGCATTCTGCGCGAAAACACCTCGCGGAACATTGGCACGTGAACAGCAACAAATATTCTGCATATTTTTTTGGTTTTCCTGTAACACTTTCCTCTTTTTTGTGTATAATACAATATAAGAGACTGACTTTATCTGTATAGACATAATTTATAAAGGATTGATGATTATGAACGCAAATGAAAAATCAAAATTTACAGTAAAAAAGATTGAAAAGCTTCTGCATGACTGCGCCATTTTAGATGATTTCGAGGACAACCAGCAGATTTCCTCCCTTCTTAACACTCCGGAAGACTCTCTGCCGGACGAAGCACTGGATGCGGCAGCCGGAGGAGTCTTCATAGATTCCGGCGCCCAGACAACAAAGGAAACGGATCCGTCTTCTCAAATCGTCAGCCCGATAAAATCAACAAATTTTATTTAATCCTCCATTCCGATCCTTTTTCGTTCCAGTTCCTCAAGCAATTGGAAACAGGAGCCGGAATATCCGGTACAATAGTTTTCCAGTTCTGCGATCAGGTGTTCTGCCCGATCGCAATTTTTTTCAAATTCTTCCGTCACATAATTTTCCAGACGTCCTCCCTTTCGGTAAGCGCTTCCTTCCAGTCCCAAAAACCTTCCCGCAAGACTTCCGTCATACGCACCTGTGGCCTGATACAGGCCGATGCAGTCTGCGATCACCTCATCCCGCAGAGCTTCTTTATGCTCCGGAAACAAAATGCCGCTGACAAAATGAGCCAGTTCATGATAGGTGCGGATGATTTTGGATCTTCCGACCCACTCTTCCTCTTCCCATTTCGTTTCCTGCCAGGGGAGACCGCTGTACGGTCCCCGGCTGATCAGAATCAGTGTATCTTTATAATTCTCCGGAACAGCCGTAAATCTTCGAAATTCTGCGCTCCAGTCCAGGTTTCCCGAGGTCAGATACTCTTTTTTATGCTCCTGAATCTTTGTCCAGTTCACAATTCCCCTGATGGTAACCGCCCCCATAGACGGCGGTATCGGCGTATTCTCACCCCGATATGCCAGAATTCTCACTGCTCTTTCGAAATCTGCCCGTTCCGAAAGATAGACCGTCTCAGCATTTCCGGCAGGAGTGGCAATTTCCTCACAAGTATCCTGTTCCGATGTCCGGAATCTGCATTCCAGAACTTCCGGCCGATATCCGTTTCTGACGATACGGCGGTATTCTTCTGTATCTTTCAGCCCCTCCGCCGGTTCCAACGTCAGCTGGGGATAGCGGCTGATCAGCTTACGGATCACCTGGGTTCCCTGATCTCTTTTCGTTTCTCTCATCTTTTCCTCCCTGTCTCCCTCCGAAAACACGGTTCTCTATACCTGCTGGCGCTTCACCAGTTCTGAGAAGAAGCCACCGGCTGCATTCAGCTCCTCATAGGTACCCTGCTCGATAATCTTCCCTTTATTCAGTACAATGATCCGGTCACACTCTTTGATGGTGGAAAGCCGATGCGCAATTACAATCCTGGTACTCTTTAATCCTTCCAGAGCATCTGACACCTGCTTCTGGGTAATGTTATCCAGCGCCGATGTGGCTTCATCAAACATCAGAATGGCCGGTTTCGGTGCAATGGCACGGGCAATCATCAGACGCTGCCGCTGTCCGCCCGAAATTCCTCCGGCATCCTCATTGATCAGCGTATACATTCCCATGGGCATCTTTTTGATATCTTCTTCCATTCCTGCCATTCTGGCCGCTTCCCAGGCATCTTCCTGAGAAAGCCCCGGCGCAGAGATCGCAATATTGGAGTAAATATCTCCGCAGAACAGCTTACCGTTCTG
>JAEDFS010000046.1 GCA_016297895.1 Marvinbryantia sp. | reverse complement strand
TGCCACGGCAATATTTGCAGATCCACCATGTGTGAGAGCGTGTTTACCCACATGGTTAAGGAAAGAGGACTGGAAGATCAGTTTCACATTGATTCAGCTGCCACCAGCACCGAAGAGATAGGGAATCCCCCACACAGAGGAACCGTCAATAAACTGCGTAAGGAGAATATCCCCTTAGTGCCTCACAGAGCAAAACAGATCACCTGGAGTGATTATAACGAATTTGATTATATTATCGGAATGGATACTTGGAATATCCGTAATCTGAACCGGATGCTGAAAGGAGATCCTGAGGGAAAAGTATATAAGCTTCTGGCTTTTTCTGGATTCGGTCGAGATATCGCAGATCCCTGGTACACAGGGAATTTTGATGAGACTTATTCGGATGTGGTTGAGGGGTGCGAAGGGTTTTTGAAGTATTTAAAAGAAAATGGACACTTACAAAACTTCCGATAAAAGAGGGTTTAATAAGCAGACTTGAAAAAATATTGAAAATCCTTTGAAATCACAGCATATCCATGCTATACTTGTAAAGAATCAGAAAAAGTTGCGTTTCGGCAGAAAAGAGGTTCTGAATATGGAATTTAATCTGGTGATCTTTTTTATTGCAATCGGATTTGTAGTAGTTGCAGCAGTGATTGCTGCCATTGCCGCTGTAACTTCAGCGGTAGCAGGATTTGTACAGAAGAATCCTGATGAAGAAGAGTAGAAAATGAAATGCTGTGGGGTTGCTGCAGAAGCGGCAGCCCCAATTAGTATGTCTGGAGGTTATGATGGAAGCAAAGAAAATACAGGTGGCGCTCCTGGGACTTGGTACGGTTGGAACCGGCGTGTATAAAGTGCTGGAAAGACAGAAAGAAGAGATGCTGGCAAAGATCGGAGTAGAACTGGAGATCCGGCGGATCCTTGTAAGAAATCTGGAAAAGGCAGCAGCGAAGGTAAAAGATCCGGGAATTCTCACCAATGACTGGAAAACGATCATTGAGGATGAGTCAATTGATATTGTGATCGAGGTAATGGGAGGGCTGGAACCGGCCAGAACCTATATGCTGGAAGCCTTGAAAGCAGGAAAAAATGTTGTGACAGCCAATAAGGACCTGATGGCTACCAATGGACGTGAACTGATGGATACGGCAAAAGCAGCAGGAAGAGATCTGTTGTTTGAAGCTGCAGTGGCAGGCGGGATTCCCATTATTCGTCCGCTGAAGCAGTGTCTGGCTGGAAATCATATTGAAGAAGTGATCGGAATCGTCAATGGAACCACGAATTTTATTCTGACGAAGATGACCGAAGAAAATATGGAATTTCAGGAAGCACTTGATCTGGCAACGGAACTGGGATATGCGGAAGCTGATCCTACGGCGGACATTGAAGGTCTGGATGCAGCCAGAAAGATGGCAATTCTTGCATCTATCGCTTTCAATTCCAGAGTGACCTTTGATGATGTGTACACAGAAGGAATTACAAAAGTGACAGCCAGAGATATTCGATATGCAAAAGAAATGGGATGTCATATCAAGCTTCTTGGAAAGGCAAGAAATACAGAGGAAGGCATTGAGGTGAGTGTACATCCCATGCTGATCGACAGCAGACATCCGCTTGCATCGGTAAATGATTCTTTCAATGCTGTATTTGTAAAGGGAGATGCTGTGGGAGATACTATGTTCTACGGACGTGGTGCCGGCGAACTTCCCACTGCCAGTGCCATTGTGGGAGATGTCTTCGATGTGGCAAGGAATATGCTGTCAGGCTGTACCGGAAGAATCAGCTGTACCTGCTACAAGAGCCTTCCTATTAAGAAAATGGCAGATATCAACAGCCGGTATTTCATGCGCCTGCAGGTAGATGACAGACCCGGTGTGCTGGCAGCAGTCACCAGCGTGTTTGGTAATAATAATGTAAGTATCGAGCAGTTTATCCAGAAACGCAAGAAAGGCGATCTGGCAGAGATTGTGGTGATCACAGAAGAAGTGGTAGAGCGCAACTTTAATGACTCTCTGCGAATCTTGGAAACGATGTCCATGATCAAAGATATTTCTGCGGTCATCAGGGTATATTAATACCTGTACCGGGGAAGTCAAAGGAAAGAAGCATAGATCCGTGTGATCCGTGTATTATCATGTTGACAAATGATTTTCCTATCCTGTAAAATAAATAGTCGAAAAACAGGATAATCAGATATCATATAGAATAATAAAGGAGAAAGATTATGAGCAAGAAACCAACCGTTTTAATGATCCTGGATGGATATGGATTGAACAAAAAGGAAAATGGCAACGCAGTTGCTGAGGCTAAAACACCGGTTATGGACAAGCTGATGGCTGAGTGTCCCTTTGTGGAAGGACAGGCAAGCGGCATGGCAGTAGGTCTTCCGGATGGACAGATGGGTAATTCCGAGGTTGGACATCTCAATATGGGTGCAGGACGGATTGTATATCAGGAGCTTACCAGAATCACAAAAGAGATCCAGGATGGTGATTTCTTTAAAAATGAAGCACTTCTGGATGCCTGCAGAAATGTAAAAGAAAATAATTCTGCTCTTCATCTTTATGGTCTGGTTTCTGACGGTGGTGTGCACAGCCATATTACCCATATTTATGGTCTATTAGAGCTGGCTAAGAGAGAAGGCATTGAAAAAGTATATGTTCACTGCTTCCTGGATGGAAGAGATACTCCGCCTGCATCAGGAAAATCCTATGTAGAGCAGCTGGAAGCAAAAATGAAAGAATTGGGTGTGGGCGAATGCGTTTCTGTAATGGGACGTTACTATGCGATGGACAGAGATAACCGTTGGGATCGTGTAGAGATGGCATACAAGGCTCTGGTAAAAGGTGAGGGAATCGAATGTTCTTCCATCACAGAGGCAATTCAGGCATCTTATGACAATGAAAAGACAGATGAGTTCGTTCTGCCCACTGTTCTTTACAAAGATGGCAAGCCCTATGGTCGTATTCAGGATAAGGATTCCATCATTTTCTACAATTTCCGTCCGGACCGTGCAAGAGAGATCACCAGAACCTTCTGCTGTGACGACTTCAGCGGTTTTGACAGAGGAGAGAGACTGGATGTGAAGTATGTATGCTTCACAGAATATGATGAGACCATTCCGAACAAAGAAGTGGCATTCCATAAGGTTTCTATTACCAATACCTTTGGTGAATTCCTGGCAGCAAATCATCTGAAACAGGCAAGAATCGCTGAGACAGAGAAATATGCACATGTAACCTTCTTCTTTAACGGCGGTGTGGAAGAGCCAAACGAAGGTGAGGACCGTATCCTGGTAAAATCTCCGAAAGTAGCTACCTATGATCTGAAGCCGGAGATGAGTGCTTACGAAGTTTGCGACAAGCTTTGCGAGGCAATTCGTTCGGACAAGTATGATGTGATCATCATCAATTTTGCAAATCCGGATATGGTTGGTCATACCGGAGTAGAAAATGCAGCAATCAAGGCTGTAGAAGCAGTCGATGAGTGTGTTGGAAAAGCAGTGGATGCGATCAAAGAGGTGAATGGACAGATGTTTATCTGCGCAGACCACGGAAATGCAGAACAGCTGGTAGACTATGAGACGGGTGATCCGTTTACCGCTCATACTACCAATCCGGTTCCGTTTATTCTGGTGAATGCAGATCCTTCTTATACTTTAAGAGAAGGAGGCCGTCTGGCTGATATTATTCCGACTCTGATCGAACTGATGGGACTGGAACAGCCGAAAGAAATGACCGGAGAATCTCTGCTGGTTCGCAAATAAGATGGTACAGTCGATCGTAAGAGATGCAGTCCAGATCAAGATGAAACTGAAATCGGAGAGTCCGCTGATCTCCGTGTATGAGTTTTGCTATGCAGCAGGACTGGGACTTAAGATAAGTGGCATGGAAGAGAAAGCTGCAGAAGAGATCCGTGATATGGAGGATTTTCTGAAGCTGAAGGACAAGGTGAAAGAACTGCTGAGAGAAGATAAGAATCTGGATGAGTATCCGCAAGGGGAACGATTAAAAAGTCTGATACTGGGATGCAGGATCAGAGGCGAAATGTCAGAGGATGCAAGGGCGTTGTTTGACATGGGATATCAAAACAAATAGAATTGACTGGAATGGCACAATACCTGCAGCAGTGTGTTGTGCCATTTTCTGTCATTTTTGATGGAGTTTTCACATGATTTGTAAAAATTGCGGCGGAACGTATGAGGAGACACAGGATCTGTGTCCCTATTGCGGCGCAGAAAATGAGAAACGTGCCAGAATGGTACAGAAGGAATATATAGAGCACAGAAAAGATGAGATTGAGGAATTTCAGAATAATGCGCCGAAAAAGAAGGCAAAGCGTATTTCTGACAGAGTGGCGATTCTGTGCGTCATTGTAGTTGTGGTCTTTCTGGGTGTGGCTGCGGGAACATGGGTCGTTTCCAGGAAGAAATCGGAGCAGGCGCTGGGACAGCAGATGGAGCAATTGAATGTTCTGGAGACGTATTATCAGAATAAAGAATATGATCAGCTGGCGGAGTATATCAGGGAACATCAGATTTATGGAATCTCATACCGTAAATATACAGAGATTGCAGATCTTTTTAGAGCTTATAAGAGGAAGCTTCCCGATCTGGAAATGTGCCGTGAACGTTTATACATCTATGGAAGCGTGAAGCCTGAAGAAATCGTCTGGGACATGATAAGTGCATTTTCTGAAATGCAAAAGATCGATCAGATGAAACAAAATGATTTTATCTATGGAAATGAAGCGGAAGCCATGGAGATCTGGAATCTGTATACGGATAAGATGACGGAGGTTTTTCTGCTGACAGAAGAAGAAATCGAAGAGAAAGTATCCGAATTTGAGAGTGATGAAGATAAAAATATGGATATTGCCAAGATTGCTGCCAAACGGATGAATGAAGCCTACAGACAGGAGCAGGAAACATGAAATGTAAAAACTGTGGTGCCGATTACAGGACGCGGGAATTAAAATGTCCTTATTGCGGTACGGAAAACGCAATTGGAAAAATCTGGCTTATTGAGCGCCAGGAAGCAGACCGTGAACTGGAGCAGGCAAAACGTTCAGGGGGAATGGGGCGATTCCTTTATGTTGCGGATAAGGTGATGAACAGGATCCTGTTGATCTCTGTTATATTGTTCCTTTTGCTGGCTGCTGCGGCAATGATACTATCGGCTGGAGAATCTGCTTATAAAAGCTGGTATAAAAAGACGCATATCAAAGAGATGGAGCAGACGATGCAGGAATTGTATGAGAGCCGGAAATTTGAGGAACTCTATGATTATATGGATGACCATGATCTTTTTTCGAAAGAGTATTATGCTTATTCACAGTCCTGTTTTATCAATTATGATTACCAATGTTTCAAAACATATATGCTGATGTTTTTGTCACTTTCAGAGGAAGACCAGAAAAAGTGGCCGTATCTGTTGGAAAATGCCCTGAAGTATTCTGTAGACGTCTATAGTATCGATGCAGGTCTTTATTCAGAAGAGACACCTGTAAATCAGGAACTCTACCGACAGTTCCGACTGGAGATCATGTCTTTCTGGAAGGGAATGCTTGGTATGTCTGAAGAAGAGATTAAACTGATTCTGGATGAGACATTTAGATTTTACGGACCGGAAAAGGATAAATTGATGGAAACACTGATGGAACGGAGGGCATGGGAATGAAGAAAAGAATGTCACCGTCGATCTGGAAAATGGTTTTGAAAATTTTTGCCATTTTGTTTACCGTTGTTTTCTGGTATTCCATGGCTGATTCCTGTATTGAATACATATTGGACCGGAACGATTTTTATTATAACAAAGCAGATATAAAACGAAGCTGTGATTATTACTACTATGATAAAAACTTTGGCGGGATCCAGGAACTGTTCAGACTGTATGATATGGATGAGCCGGAGTTTGATCTTTACAGAGAAGCAGTCAAAGGATTTGAAGATTATCAGAGCTTCCGGATGTATCAGAAGGCTGCTCAGGCAGGACTTAATGGAGCAGAAGAGCAGGCGGAGGAGTATAAAGAGAAAGTATTGGAAAATGCCGAAAACTGCAGGTTTGAGATGAATCAGAAAGACCTGGACAGTTACGTGGATAACATATCTTAAACAGGGAACAATATCTTTGAAAGGAGGTATTGTGCTTTATGTTTGAGTATAGAGAAATTGTTGATGTACTGGGAAGAGAAATTCTGGATTCCAGGGGAAACCCGACGGTTGAGGTAGAAGTGCTGGCAGAAGGTGGGTTTGTGGGACGCGCAGCAGTACCTTCCGGGGCTTCTACCGGAACCTTTGAGGCAGTGGAACTTCGGGATCGGGAAAAACGATACCATGGTGCCGGAGTGTCCAGAGCCGTTCACCATATCAATACAGTCCTTGCGGATGCTGTGATTGGAGAGAATGTATACCAGCAGAGCCGGATCGATGAACTTCTTTTAAAAGCGGATGGAACAAAAAACAAAGCCAATATGGGGGCAAATGCTATATTGGGTGTGTCTCTGGCCGCAGCCAGGGCTGCAGCAGAAAGCCTGAAAATACCTTTGTACCGTTATCTTGGAGGAATTCGATCCAACCGGATGCCGATACCGATGATGAATGTGTTAAATGGGGGCGTTCATGCGGACAACACGGTAGATCTGCAGGAGTTTATGATCATGCCGGTGGGAGCCTGCTGTTTTTCAGAAGGTCTTAGAATGTGTGCTGAGATCTATATGGAACTGAAAAAGATTCTGAAGAAACGGGGATTATCTACGGGAGTCGGTGATGAAGGCGGGTTTGCACCGGATCTTCCGGACACAGAAGCGGTTCTGGATCTTTTAATGGAAGCTGTGGAGGCAGCTGGATATAGGGCTGGAGAGGAAGTAAGGATCGCATTGGATGCGGCTGCCTCTGAACTTTACGATGAGACAAAAAAACGGTACTGTTTTCCGGGAGAGAGCAGGATGAAAGGGACTGTGGTAGAGAGATCGGCCGATGAGATGATTGCATATTATAAAGGGCTGGTGGAAAAATATCCGATCCTGTCCATTGAAGACGGCCTTTGGGAAGATGATTGGGAAGGCTGGCAGAAAATGACGGCAGAATTGGGACAAAAGATCCAGCTTGTGGGAGATGACCTTTTTGTGACGAATCCGCAGAGATTGAAAAAGGGAATCGACTGTCATGCAGCTAATGCGATCCTGGTAAAGGTAAATCAGATCGGTACGTTGACAGAAGCGCTGAAAGCAATCGAGATTGCCCAGATGGCAGGGTACAAAACGATCATTTCCCATCGTTCGGGAGAGACGGAGGATACCTTCATTTCGGATCTTTCGGTCGCATGTCAGACAGGACAGATCAAGACCGGAGCACCCTGCAGAGGGGAACGGACCGCAAAGTATAATCAGCTTTTAAGAATCGAGGAACACTTCTGAAAAAACAGTTGAAATATCCGCAAACCTATGGTAGACTATTTATGTTTGACATAGGAGGTGGAGAAGTGGGAGTTCTGAGAATCATTCTTACCATAATATTTATAATTGATTGTATCGCATTATCGGTGCTTGTTCTTATGCAGGAAGGAAAACAGCAGGGGCTGGGTTCTATTGGCGGACTTTCTGAGACATATTGGGGAAAGAACAAAGGACGCTCCATGGAGGGAGCTCTGGTAAAAGGAACAAAGATTCTTGCAATTGGATTTATTGTTCTTGCGCTTATTCTGAATTTGAATTTTTAATGGTGAGACACTCTTGTGATGCATGCGCAAGAGTGTTTTTTGCATAATATATATATCTTAACGAGGTGTTATGAACGGCGAATTTGAAAGACGCAAAGAGATCGTATATAACTTAATATGCGATAAACATTATGTCCCCATGAAAATTAAGGAGCTGGCGATCCTTCTCCAGGTTGCAAAGGAGGATCGTCCTCAACTGGAGCAGATCCTGGAAGAACTGCAGCGGGAGGGAAAAATCGAGCTCTCCAAACGGGGGAAATACAGGAAGATGGAAAAGGTTCTTCTGACCGGTCTTTTTATTGGAAACCAGAGAGGTTTTGGCTTTGTGGAGATCGAGGGCAGGGAAGAGGACGTATTTATTCCGGAAGAGGGTGTAGGACCCGCGATCCATCATGATACTGTAGAAATCGAGATCCTTCCGGGAAGACGGGGAAAACGTGCAGAAGGAATTGTAAGAAAAGTATTGTCCCATGAGATCCGGGAAATCGTCGGTACGTTTGAGAAATGTAAAAACTATGGATTTGTGATTCCGGATAATCGTAAACTGACAAAAGATATTTTTATTCCGATTGAACGGTCCAGGGGAGCGATGAACGGACATAAGGTCCTGGTGGAGCTGACCAGTTATGGAACTGTATCTAAAAAACCGGAGGGAAAGGTCATTAAGATTATCGGACACATCAATGATCCGGGAGCGGATATTCTATCTGTGGTATATGGAAATGACCTCCCTCTGGAGTTCTCTGAGAGGGTGTTAAACCAGGCAGAGCGTACGGCGCAGCAGGTTTCGGAAGCAGATATGCTGGGCCGCCTTGATCTGAGAGAGGAACAGATCGTTACAATCGACGGAGAAGATGCAAAAGATCTGGATGACGGAATATCCCTGACCAGAGATGAACAGTCCGATATCTGGCACCTGGGCGTACACATAGCGGATGTTTCCAATTATGTACAGGAGAACAGTGCTCTGGACCGGGAGGCTCTGAAGAGAGGAACCAGTGTTTATCTGGTGGATCGGGTGATTCCCATGCTGCCTCACGCATTATCCAACGGAATCTGTTCCCTGAATCAAGGACAAGACCGTCTGGCCTTAAGCTGTCTGATGGATATTGACGGGAAAGGAAATGTGATATCTCATCAGATCGCAGAGACGGTGATCAGGGTAGATCGAAGAATGACCTATACCAGTGTGAAAAAGATTTTGACAGACAGAGATGAAGAAGAAATCAGGGAGTATGAAGAACTGGTGCCTCTCTTTGAACGGATGGAGACACTGGCCGGTATCCTCCGGGAAAAAAGAAGAAAGAGAGGATCGATCGATTTTGATTTTCCGGAATCGAAGATCCTTCTTGACTCCAATGGAAAGCCGGTGGAGATCAAGCCTTACGATCGAAATGTGGCAACAAAGATCATTGAGGATTTTATGCTTCTGGCCAATGAAACAGTGGCTCAGGATTATTACTGGCAGGAGCTTCCTTTTGTATATCGTACTCATGATACACCGGATCCGGAGAAAATCCAGCAGCTTTCTGCTTTTATTTCCAATTTCGGTTATGGGATCAAAAATGCAAAATCAGAGATCCATCCCAAGGAGCTTCAGAAGCTGCTGGCCAGAATTGAGGATTCTCCGGAGGAATCACTCATAAGCCGACTGACTCTGCGTTCCATGAAGCAGGCACGCTATACCGTGGACTGTACAGGGCATTTTGGCCTGGCTGCAAAATATTATTGCCATTTTACCTCTCCGATCCGTCGGTATCCGGATCTGCAGATCCACAGAATTATAAAGGATAATCTTCGCGGAAGAATGAATCCGGACCGGATCAGTCATTATGAGTCTATCCTGCCGCAGGTGGCAGATCAGTCCAGTAAGCTGGAGCGAAGGGCAGACGAGGCTGAGCGGGAAGTGGACAAGATGAAAAAAGTGGAATATATGCAGTCTCGTATCGGACAGGTGTTTGAAGGAGTCGTTTCCGGTATGAACAGTTATGGGTTTTATGTGGAACTGCCCAATACGATTGAGGGAATGGTTCATGTGAGCAATTTGTATGATGACCGCTATTATTATAATGAAGAAACCTATGAGATGTATGGAGTAGACACCGGACGTGTGTTTCGCATGGGACAGAGAGTGAAAGTGCGTGTCCTGGATGCGGATAAAGAAATGCGGACCATTGATTTTTGCATTTGTAAAGATGAGGAATCTTCCGGTTCGTGAGAATGGCGGCAACAGATCAGGCAAGTGATGGGAGAATGAAAAGTGGGAGCGAAGACAGGAATTAAATTAATTGCGAATAATAAAAAAGCATATCATGATTATTTTATTGATGATACCTATGAAGCGGGAATTTCTCTGGCAGGAACGGAAGTGAAATCTCTTCGTATGGGGAAGTGCAGCATCAAAGAGTCCTTTATCAGAATTGAAAAAGGAGAAGTGTTCATTTACGGGATGCATATCAGCCCCTATGAGAAGGGAAATATTTTCAATAAAGATCCCTTGAGACCGAGGAAACTGCTGATGCACCGGTATGAGATCAATAAACTGACAGGCAAGATGAAAGAAAAGGGAATGACCCTTGTACCTGTAAAGGTCTATTTTAAAGGCAGTCTGGTGAAGATCGAGGTAGGGCTTGCACGTGGAAAGAAGCTTTATGATAAGCGGCAGGATATTGCAAAGAAGGATCAGAGAAGAGAAGCAGAAAAACAGTTCAAAGTAAAAAATCTGTATTAAGGAAAAGCACAATTGTTTTAGGAATGCAAAAGAAACCGGGCGGGGAAAGATATCCCAGTCCGGTTTCGATTATGTATTGAATCAATTATACAGTATGGCGTTTTGCAATGTATACCGGGAAAGAATCGGTTCCTTTCATTTCCTTGCCGGCAGATACAGTTACCTCTTTGTCTGTGATCAGATATTCGATGTTGGCGCCTGCTTCTACAACGGTGTCCTGCATCAGAATACAGTTTTTCACTTTTGCACCTTTGGCGATATGGACGCCTCGGAACAGGATACTGTTTTCTACTTCACCTTCTATCACGCAGCCATCGGCAGCCATGATATTTTCCACTTTTGCGCCGCTGATATAACGTGTGGGGTTATCGTCACGAATCTTGGTGTAGATCGGAGCTCTGGAGAAGAGGCCATCCAGATTGAAATCATCCAGAAGCTTCATGTTCTCATCGAAATAGCTCTTTACGCCGCTGATTCTGGCTGCATAGCCATCAAATCTGTATCCATATACGTTTAATTTATTTAACTGAGGAAGAAGAACATCACGTTCAAAGTATTCCTGCCCTCGAACAAAAGCGGTATTGACCAGATCGATCAGAAGTTCCCGTTCTACTACATAAATATTCATTCCGAAATTCTGGACTCCCGCTGACTTTGGATTTACATAGATCTTGGAAATACGGTTATCCTGGATATCAAAGGTGTAGTAGAAACCTTTGGTATGATCCTGGGTCTGGAGAAGGTACTCCGGAAGCTCCTGCTGGTTGTATGCAACCGTCACATCCGCACCTGTTTCGATGTGATATTTGATCATTTCTTTAAAATCAAAGTTCACAGCGATGTTGCTGTCAGACATGACAACATATTTTTCTTTCTGGGAACGAAGAAAACCGAGGATGGTCGCCAGTGCGCTGACACGTCCCACATAAGGCTTGGAATTCTTCTCGGCAAAGGGCGGGAAGATATTCAGACCGCCGTTCTTGCGCACAAGATCCCATTCACGTCCGGAACCGAGGTGGTCCATCAGAGAGTGGTAGTTGTTGTTTACCATTACAGAAATATTGTCGATGTCACAATTTGACATACTGGACAGAATAAAGTCGATCATACGGTAACGACTTGCAAAAGGGATGGAGGCCATCATTCGCACATTTACCAGCTCGGGAACAAGAGCATCATAGCTGTTTGGGAAAATAATTCCCAGGGCACTTGTATTAGAATAATTTACCATTGTTCTTCACCACCTTCTACGTTATTGCTTACCATGGCATTGGGGCCGATCTTTGCATTATCTCCGATGACAACGCCCGGGCCAACTGTAGCCACACCTTTTTCATTACCTTCCGGCATAGCACCGACCACGGCATTTTCACCAATGGTAACATTTTCAGCTACGATACAGTGCTTTACTACGGCCCCTGCTTTAACGACAGAACCACCCATGATCACTGCATCTTCGATCACGGCTCCTTCTTCCACTTTGACACCGGCATAAAGAATCGAGTGTTTCACGGTTCCCTTTACACGGCATCCATCTGTTATCATGGAATTCTCAATGACAGCGCCTGCACTGATCTTATGACCGGTCATACCGCTGTTGCGGCTGTAGATCTTCCAGTCGTCATCAAAAAGGTTGATGCCGCTGTGTTCCGGATCCAGTACTTCCATATTTGCTTCCCAAAGGGAAGAGATGGTTCCTACATCTTTCCAGTATCCGCTGAAATGATATGCATACATTCTGCGATTGTCGCGGAGCAGATTGGGAATGATGTTGTTGCCGAAGTCATTGGAGGAATTGGGATCTGCCTCGTCCTCTGTCAGATACTTTCTCAGAATATCCCAGTTAAAGATATAGATACCCATGGAAGCCAGATTGGATTTCGGATTCTTGGGTTTTTCCTGGAATTCAGTAATGCGATCGTCTTCATTGGCAACCATCAGACCGAAACGGGAAGCTTCATCCCAGGGAACTTCCATGACTGCCACACTGAATTCGGCATTTTTCTCTTTGTGGAATCGGAGAAAATCACTGTAATCCTGTTTGCAGATCTGGTCACCGGAAAGAATGATCACGTATTCCGGATCGTAACGCTCAATAAAGGAAATATTCTGGTAAATTGCATTTGCGGTACCTTTGTACCAGTCAGAACCGGATGCCTGCTGATAGGGAGGCAGTACATGTACACCTCCGTACAGACGGTCAAGATCCCAGGGCTGTCCGTTTCCGATATATTCATTTAATACTAAGGGCTGATACTGAGTCAGGATGCCGACAGTATCAATGCCTGAATTCACGCAGTTGGACAGCGGGAAATCGATGATACGGTATTTTCCGCCAAAAGGAACTGCGGGTTTTGCAAGCTTTTGTGTCAGCGCATACAGACGGGAACCCTGTCCGCCGGCAAGAAGCATTGCAATCATTTCTTTTGCCATAACTAATCCTCCTCATAGATAATTGAAACTCATGTGTAAATTGTATCATATATATGGGAAAAATGGTAGTTTTTTGTGCAGAATATTTGAAAAAATTTCGAATAAAAAGTGGGGTTGGTAAATATTACCATGAAAAAAGCACCGTCTGAAACGGTGCTTCCATAGTAGTGGAGCAGAGCCATTAAAATCCGAACTTTGTCCGGATGGCTCTGCGTAGACAATCCCTCCTTCGGAGGCATTACAAGTAGTGGAGCTGAGGGGAATCGAACCCCTGTCCGAAAGCCTATTCATTGCGGCATCTCCCATCACAGTCATTATACTGACATTCCCTCTGTCATACGCCTAATGACAGGCTTATGATTTCAGTAGCTTCATAAAATCTTTCATCCCCTCAAAGCTTTGAGGATGAAGTGCCTCACAGGTTTTGATGCCGGTGACTTAAGCTGTGAGTAACTTAAGGCCGACAGCAGCCCTTAGGCTGCGCAAAGATATTCTTTGTCTGCGTTTATATTTAGATTCCGGTTTACTATGCGGTCCCGGCCCGCAGATGGCTTCCTCAATTGCAAAACCCCCGTCGAAACCAGTACAACCCCTGAAAAGTTGAGTGGTTTGCAGACCTTTGCTTCGTTGCTATTGTATTACGAAGATACCGGTCAGTCAAGTGGAAAATCTTGAAATAAAATTGGAATTATAGTAACATATGCTACGATAGTAAGATATGGTGCGTACAGAATCGTGATAAATCAGAAAAATTTATGATTTTCACAGATCTGACATATTTTTGTTTTATGATAAAAGGAACAGAAGGGGCACTGCAGCTGCTGCAGTACCCCGTTTTCAAAGAAAAACAGTGGATCGAACAGGAAAGCGTGATGCTTAGGAGGCAGATATGGATAAGATTAAGATCTTGGTTGTGGATGACGAGAGCAGGATGAGAAAGCTTGTCAGTGATTTTCTGGTAAAAAAGAATTATCAGGTGCTGGAAGCGGAGGATGGCGCAGAGGCAGTGGATATTTTTTTCAGTACAAAAGATATCAGCCTGGTGATCCTGGACGTGATGATGCCCAAAATGGATGGCTGGCAGGTGTGCAGAGAGATCAGGGAAATGTCTGATGTACCGATTATTATGCTTACTGCAAAGGGGGATGAACGGGACGAGCTACTGGGATTTGAGCTGGGAGTGGATGAGTACATTTCCAAACCCTTCAGTCCGAAGATCCTTGTGGCCAGAGTCGACGCTATTTTAAGAAGAAGCAATGCTTTGGGAGCTGATAACCTGATCCATGCAGGAAAGATCACTCTGGATAAGGCGGCTCATGAGGTAACAGTGGACGGCAAGCCGGTGGATTTGAGCTTTAAAGAGTTTGAGCTTCTGAATTATTTTATGGAAAATCAGGGAATCGCACTTTCCAGAGAAAAAATTCTGAATAAAGTGTGGAATTATGATTATTTCGGAGATGT
>JAEDFS010000112.1 GCA_016297895.1 Marvinbryantia sp. | reverse complement strand
AGATTCAGATGGATCCCACAGAGGGGAAAAAACCTCTTTTACAGCGCCTGATCCCCACCAGTTCACCGATTTTGAGAATTGCCTTTGTTCATGAGGTGGATCCGCAGCAGTCAGCCTGGACTTATGCCCACGATCTTGGGAGAATGCATCTGGAACAGGCCTTTTCCGATCAGGTGGAGATCTCCATGTATATAGGAAGAAATTTCGAAAGCGGAGAGGCGGCGATTGAACAGGCCATTGCGGATGGAAATGAGATCATATTCACGACTTCCCCGGTGCTGTATAATGCCAGTCTGAAAGTGGCGATTCTGCATCCGGAAGTGAAGATTCTGAACTGTTCCATGATGGCCAGCAAGGGGATGATCCGTACCTACAGTGCCAGGATGTACGAAGCAAAATTTCTGATCGGTGCCATTGCAGGAGCCATGACGGAGAATGACAGGCTGGGATGTATTGCGGATTATCCCATCTATGGAACGGTTGCCAATGTGAATGCCTTTGCCCTTGGTGCCAAAATGGTGAATCCCAGGGTGAAGGTGTTTGTAGAGTGGCTTTCCAGAAAATCGGTGGACATTTATGAGGAATTCCGCAAAAACGGTGTCTCCTATATCTCCGGAAGGGATCTGATCATCCCGGGAAAGAATCAGGGGTCCCGCCATTTCGGATTGTTTAAGCTGGATGAGGAGTGGCCTCACAATCTGGCTATGCCGGTATGGCACTGGGGTAAATTCTATGAAAAAATGATCCGCAATGTATTAAGCGGAACATGGAAAAGCGATGAGGGTTCCAAAGGAAAATCTGTGAATTACTGGTGGGGAATGTCTTCGGGAGTGATCGATGTAGTGACCTCACAGAACCTTCCTATCGGTACCGGAAGATTAGTGGAACTGCTGAAGAAGACCATCTGTCAGGGAGAGTTCAATCCTTTTTCGGGTATTCTGTATTCCCAGAATGGAGTTGTTCGGAAAAAAGCAGAAGAGGAACTGTGTCCCGAACAGATCATTACCATGGACTGGCTGGCTGAAAATGTGATCGGAACCATTCCGAAAATGTCTGATCTGACAGAACATGCAAAGCCGGTGGTTCTGCAGCAGGGTATCGAAAAAACAGAGGAGTAGAAGAAACGTCTTCCGGGAACAGAACTATGAAAATACTTGCAGTAGCAGATGAAGAATCCCGATACCTGTGGGATTTTTACCAGCGGGATAAGCTGGAAAATGTGGAACTGATCCTTTCGGCGGGAGACCTGGCACCGGAATATCTGTCTTTTTTAACAACGATGTATGCCATTCCGGTGCTGTATGTTCATGGAAACCATGATGATAAGTATGCTTACAAACCGCCGGAAGGCTGTATCTGTATTGATGATACAATCTATGTATATAACGGAATCCGGATTCTCGGCCTTGGAGGATCCATGCGATACCGTCCGGGCGGAAATCAGTATACCGAAGAAGAAATGCATAAGAGAGTGAAAAAGCTGTGGATGAAAATACTGCTGCACAGGGGATTTGATGTGCTGCTGACCCACGCACCTGCTTATCAGATCAATGACGGAAGAGATCTGCCTCACCAGGGATTTCAGGAATTTGTAACATTGATGGAAAAATATAAACCCAGATTTTTTGTGCATGGACATGTACATCTGTCTTATGGGAGAAATCATCAGAGATATGATCAATATCATAACACTCATATAATCAATGCCTATGAAAGGTGCGTATTCGATTATGAGGATGAGAACCTGAGAGAGCATCTGAGATAATAAAAAGAGGGACTTCCGAAAGGAAGTCCCTGTTGCGGCATTATTTACTTTCCCAGCGTCCGGAAGCTCCGCAGGGGAGAACCAGTCCGTTGGAGGAGACGGGAAGCCCGATTTCCTGGGAATCTACATGACCGTGGAAAGAACGCAGTTCCGTTGCCAGCATATAGGTAAGAACAGCGGGAGCTAATCCTGTGGTATAAGAATTGACCAGGAAAAACAGAGGATCGCTGCTCAGCAGCTTTGCACAAAGCCGGATCAGAGGATGAATGGCATCCTCAATCTTCCAGATCTCACCTTTTGGTCCTCTTCCGTAGGAAGGTGGATCCATAATAATGGCATCGTAGTGATTGCCGCGCCGAATCTCCCGTTCCACAAATTTGACACAGTCATCGACGATCCAGCGTATGGGGGCATCTTCCAGTCCGGAAGAGCGGGCATTTTCTTTGGCCCAGGTTACCATACCTTTGGAAGCATCTACATGAGTCACACTGGCACCGGCTGCTGCGGCAGCGAGAGTGGCTCCGCCGGTGTAGGCAAACAGATTCAGTACTTTCACCTGACGACCGGCCGCCTGGATCTTTTTTGAAAACCAGTCCCAATTGGCTGCCTGCTCGGGGAAAAGACCGGTATGTTTAAAGCTGAAGGGTTTCAGATTAAATGAAAGATTTTTATAATGAATGGTCCATTGCTGTGGAAGGTCAAAAAATTCCCATTCGCCGCCGCCTTTTTTACTGCGGTGGTAGTGGCCGTTCATACGTTCCCAGCGGGAATCTGTCTTGGGGGTAGTCCAGATCACCTGGGGATCGGGACGGACCAGAATGTATTGTCCCCAGCGTTCCAGCTTTTCTCCCTTACAGGTATCGATCACTTCATAATCTTTCCATTGGTCTGCAATCCACATAATTTACTCCTATATTCAAATACTCGTCAGAAATCTTTACTCTTGCTGAGATGACATTCGTCAGTCATTATACACTGTTTCACGGGGAATGTAAATTGGTTTTACAACTTTCGGCTGGGGTGTTCCCCGCTTCAGGTACACCGGCGGCGTGATTTGAAATGATTGTATGAAAAAAAGTGCAATAATTTCAAAAAAAACCTTGCATTCCCTGATTTTTTCCTGTATACTACAAACGTTGTGACCTTGATAGCGTAGAAGCGTGAGGTTGCTGCGGTATCCCCGCAGGTTTTCCGTGGAGCGAATGTCAAGTTATAAAACTGGCGACAAGTCACTGTACAAAATTAACTGCCCGGCTAAGATCGGGAACAACGTGTGGATATCTGATGATACACACGGGAGCGTGTACAGTCACCGCTTGTCGTACTGATGTAAAGTGCGAAAAGGAGGCGACTTTTTTTATGGCAAGTCAAGTAATGAGAATCACATTGAAAGCGTATGATCATCAGCTGGTTGATGCATCCGCAAAGAAAATCATCGAAACTG
>JAEDFS010000111.1 GCA_016297895.1 Marvinbryantia sp. | reverse complement strand
TGAACGATCCCGATATTGCGAAGGCTGATGCCGCCTGTAGCAAGAATGGTGGCCAGGGTGGCGATACCGCCGGCTTCATCTACCATATCGCAGTAAAGAACATAGACTTTTTTCAGAGGACCGCTGGAAAGATCGGAGAAGGAATTCCGATATTCCCGGGAGTGGGCGAACATCTGATTGATTGCGGCACCGTTGCGGTCGGCAAGCTGAGAGCGGACTTTTTTCAGGCTTTCCGTATAGGCATCCAGTACCGTGATGATGTTTTCTGCATTGGTGGTGCAGATCTGCTCCCACATCTCGGGAGAAGAGGATGCAATGCGGGTGATATCTTTAAAACCGCCGGCTGCCACGGTTCTCATGGTTTCGTTCGGCGTGTCCTCATCATGCACCAGGTTTACCAGGGTAGAAGCGATAATGTGAGGCAGGTGGCTGATGGCCGCTGTCACAAAATCATGTTCTTTGTAATCCAGTACAAGGGGGATGGCTTTCAGGGAAGATACCAGATCCACGTAACGCTGTACCTTCTCGGAAGAAATCTTCGCAGAGGGCGTAATAATATAGTAGGCATTCTCAATGAGACGGAGCTTTGCATTTTCAATTCCTGTTTTTTCAGAGCCTGCCATGGGATGTCCTCCGACAAACCATTCTTCCATTTCCATTTCGATGATGTGCTGATGGATATCTGTCTTTGTACTTCCCGCATCCGTGAGAATACAGTCTTCTTTCAGAAGAGGTCTGAGCTCCTTTAAATAGGCTGCATTGGTCTCCACAGGGGCACAGAGAAAAACAAAATCGCATTCGGAAAAGGAAGTATCCACCTGAGGGCAGGCTTTGTCAATGATCTTTTCTCGAAGGGCATATTCTGTGGTTTTGCTGCTTCTCGTATGTGCCAGTATTGTGCATTCCGGATAATAGTGCTTCAATGCTTTGGCGATGGATCCGCCGATGAGACCCAGGCCAATAAAACCGGCAGTAAATGATCTGTTCATAATATTTTCCTTCTGATATTAGTTTACTTGTCACCGTATTCGGTAACATTTCTTCTCATTTTACTATTGATGGGCGGCATCTGTCAATGAATGATATCGCTTTAAAGTGAAAAAGAGGTGTTTCGACAGAATGTCGGACAAAAAAGAGAAAAAACGGAAAAATAGTTAGTGAAAATTCATAATTTACTTGCTATTTTGCGTCAATTTTAGTAAAATATATCCATAGGCTTATTTTCGCATGATTTACCGTCATGCAGGAGCTGCGCGGGGGTGCGGCTCTAATAAACTAGAAGTGGAGGAAGGTAAATGAAAGTTTATACAACAGACAGAATTCGCAATGTGGTTATTTTAGGTCACGGAGGAGCCGGAAAGACCAGTCTGACAGAGGCTATGGCATACCTTTCCGGTATTACCAGCAGAATGGGCAGTGTGGCAGAAGGAAATACCGTAAGTGATTATGATAAAGAAGAAATCAAGAGAAAGTTTTCCATCAGCACATCGGTACTGCCGATCGTCTGGGGCGATATCAAAGTGAATATCCTGGATACGCCGGGTTACTTTGATTTTGTCGGAGAAGCAGAAGAAGCAGCTGCAGCTGCAGATGCTGCAATTATCGTTGTTTCCGGCAAAAGCGGAGTAGAAGTGGGAACACAGAAGGCGTGGGAACTTTGTGAAAAATATAAACTGCCCAGAATGTTCTTTGTAACAAATATGGATGTGGACAATGCCAGCTTCCGTGAAGTAGTGGAGACACTGACAGAGCTGTATGGCAAGAAGATCGCTCCGATCCATCTTCCTATTCGTGAAAATGAGAAGTTTGTAGGATATGTAAATGTGGTTAAAAAGGCCGGAAGACGCTGGGTTGGAAAAGGCGAGAAGCAGGAATGTGAGATTCCGGATTATTCCATGGAATACCTGGAGAAATACAGAGAGACGCTTCTGGAAGCAGTTGCTGAGACTTCAGAAGAATTTATGGATCGTTATTTTGCCGGAGAGGAATTCTCCACTGCTGAGATCATGGCAGCGTTGACTGTGAATGTATCGGACTGCTCCATCGTTCCGGTATCTATGGGTGCGCCCATTAACCTTCAGGGCGTAGCCAACCTGCTGGATGATGCGGTTCAGTATTTCCCGAGTCCGGACAGGAGAACGATTGCCGGAATCAACAAGAAGACAAGTGAGATCTATGAGGCAAATTATGATTTCGCAAAGGCAAAATCCGCATTTGTATTTAAGACCATCGTGGATCCCTTTATCGGAAAATATTCTCTGATCAAGGTAGCTTCCGGTGTTATCAAAAATGATGATGTGCTTTACAATTCCGAAAGAGATGAGGAAGTGAAGCTGAATAAGCTTTATGTGATGGAAGGAAGCAAGCCTATCGAGGTATCTGAGCTTCACGCAGGTGATATCGGTGCCATCGGCAAACTGAATGCGACCAGAACAGGGGATACCCTTTCTACCAAGACTACACCGATCCAGTATGCCGGAATCGATATTTCCACACCTTATACCTATAAGAGATACTTTGCCAAGACCAAGGGTGATGAGGATAAGATCTCCCAGGCACTGGCAAAGATGATGCAGGAAGACCTGACTATGAAAGCAGTGAACGATTCCGAAAACCGTCAGACACTGCTCTACGGTATGGGCGATCAGCATCTGGATATCATTGTGAGCAAGCTTCTTGGCAAATATAAAGTGGAAGCTGTGCTTGACAGACCGAAGGTAGCATTCCGTGAGACCTTACGTAAGAAATCCGATGTGGAAGCAAAATATAAGAAACAGTCCGGAGGACATGGTCAGTACGGTCATGTCAAGATGCGTTTTGAGCCGTCAGGCGACCAGGAAACACCCTATGTATTTGAACAGGAAGTAGTAGGCGGTGCAGTGCCGAAGAACTATTTCCCGGCAGTGGAAAAGGGTATCCAGGAATCTGTTCAGAGAGGACCTCTGGCAGCTTATCCGGTAGTAGGTGTGAAGGCAGTTCTTTACGATGGTTCTTACCATCCGGTAGACTCTTCTGAAATGGCATTTAAGACTGCTGCAATCCAGGCATTTAAGAAAGGCTTTCTGGAGGCATCTCCTGTACTGCTTGAGCCGATCGTGTCCCTGAAGGTGACTGTGCCTGATAAATACACAGGTGATGTAATGGGAGATCTGAATAAACGCCGCGGTCGTGTGCTGGGTATGAACCCGGATCACAAGGGCGGACAGATCATTGAAGCCGATG
>JAEDFS010000110.1 GCA_016297895.1 Marvinbryantia sp. | reverse complement strand
TTGCCGTGGTGATGTTTATTGTATATTATGTATCGGTTACCACCGTGGGAAGTATTCTTACGGATTGGACCAATGATACCCTGTTTGGGGAATGGATCCTTCCGGCGGCACAGAGCGGACTGGAAGCCATCGGCTGCGCAGACTGGCTGACCGGCCTTCTGGTAGACGGTATTATCGGTGGTGTGGGAGCCGTGCTTGGTTTCGTACCGCAGATGCTGGTACTGTTTATCTTCCTTGCATTCCTGGAAGGCTGCGGCTACATGGCTCGTATTGCCTTTATCATGGACCGTATTTTCCGTAAATTCGGTCTTTCCGGAAAATCTTTTATCCCGATGCTGATCGGTACGGGATGCGGTGTTCCGGGTGTTATGGCGTCAAGAACGATTGAAAATGACCGGGACCGCAAGATGACGATTATGACTACCACGTTCATTCCCTGCGGCGCAAAGCTTCCTATTATTGCACTGATCGCAGGCGCTCTCTTTGACGGCGCTGCATGGGTAGCACCCAGTGCCTATTTTGTGGGAATCGCAGCAATTATCTGCTCCGGTATTATTTTAAAGAAAACGAAAATGTTTGCCGGCGATCCGGCACCCTTTGTCATGGAACTTCCGACATATCATCTTCCCACAGTAGGAAACGTTCTCCGCAGCATGTGGGAGCGCGGCTGGTCCTTTATTAAAAAAGCGGGAACCATCATCCTTCTGTCCACTATTTTCGTGTGGTTTGCGCAGAGCTTTGGCTTTGAAGGCGGAAGCTTTAAAATGGTAGAGGATATGAACAACAGTATTCTGGCTGCCATCGGTTCTGCAATCTGCTGGATCTTCACACCCCTTGGATGGGGAGACTGGAAATCAGCAGTAGCAGCGATCACAGGACTTGTGGCAAAAGAGAATGTAGTTGGTACCTTTGGTATCCTGTATGGATTTGGTGAGGTGGCAGAAGACGGAGCTGAGATCTGGGGAACACTGGCAGGTTCTATGACGGCAGTGGCAGCTTACTCCTTCCTGGTATTCAATCTGTTGTGTGCACCGTGCTTTGCAGCAATGGGCGCGATCAAGAGAGAAATGAACAATACAAAGTGGTTCTGGTTTGCCATTGGATATCAGACGTTGCTGGCTTACGTGGTTTCTCTGTGTGTATACCAGATCGGAACACTGATCACAGCGGGAACCTTTGGAATCGGAACGGCTGCTGCATTTATCCTGATTATTGCATTTTTCTATCTTCTGTTCCGTCCTTATAAAGAGAGCCAGAATCTGACCGTACCGAAGAGCATTACCGGAAAGGTGAGGGCATAAAATGGAATCCGGTCAGTACATGAATGGTAATATGGATAAGGAGACTGTGTTAGAGCTGCTTCGCAAGGAAGGCTTCCGTGTTACACGTCAGAGAAAACTGTTGATAGAGATCATTCTTCAGAGGCCATGTACCTGCTGCAAAGAGATCTATTATCTGGCAAAAAATGAGATGACCGGGATAGGAATGGCGACCATATACAGGACAATGATCGCTCTGGAAAAAATCGGTGCCCTGAAGCGGAGAAGTGCCTACCAGCTTTGCTGCTGTAATGAAGAGGAACAGAGTATTTTTCAGGTAGAACTGGAAGATGAATCTGTTCTGGAACTTGATCATACAACACTTAGAAATATTCTGGAAAAGGAACTGAAGCAGAGCGGTTACCTGTGCGGAAAACATGTAAAAACGATCCGGCAGATCCCCGAATTGGAATAAAGAAAATCATGAAATAGTGAAAAACAGCGGTGGGATCTCCTGCCGCTGTTTTTTAAAATGTGAAATCTGAAATTACAAAACGATATATAAAATGACAAAAACAACAAAGTTCCCGGATATTGATTTTACCCTCGTGGCAGGTTATAATAATATGGATTATTCTCGTATGGAGGCTCTTCAGGGCTGTGCCATTTCGGAGCTGATATCCTTGGAGGGAGTACTTTGGCGTACAAAGTATGAGAGATGCCTTTCTGGAAGGAAAAGCGCTGTTGTGCGGGGGACTGCGGAAGATTGTATTGCGTTCAGAGAAGACGGGATCAATGCGGTTATGCAGGTACTGGAAGCCATATTCGGTGAGGAAGGCCAGAAGGCTGTGGCAGCGGGAAATGCGGTACTTACCTACAATAAGAATGTGGATTTTCAGATGAATGAGGTATTTTCCCGGGTGATGGACTGTATCAGCAGTAATCATATGTATATGCGGCTGGCTTCGAAAGAGATGTTTGCCGTTTCCGGGAATGTGGTACAGAAAATGATACGCAGGGAATATGATGCACAGGCGGCTTCGTCCGTGATAAACACACTGCACCGACAGAGGGAACCTATCAGGGATTTGTATACGAAGCCATTGCAGTTGGATTCGATAATACAGATATGGTAAATGCCCTTAAAGCTTATTGTGGAGGATAATGATCTGAACCGTGAGATCGCAGTGGAAATATTGAATGAATATGGATTCCGGTTAGAGACGGCAGAAAACGGCCAGGACGGGATTACGAAAACACAGGGGAGGACCATTATGGCATATCATTATGAAAAGGTGAATAAGACACTATTGGTGCCTCAGATAGAAGATCAGCTGATGCTTTATATCAATCAGCAGGATATTCAGATCGGCTCCAAGCTCCCCAATGAATATGAACTGGCGGAAAGATTTGGCGTAGGAAGAAGTACGATCCGTGAAGCAGTAAAAAGCCTGGCTTCCAAGGGGGTCCTGGAAGTAAGAAGAGGCGCAGGAACTTATATCAGGAACACCGGTGTGATGCTGAATGATCCCCTGGGACTTTCTAAATTTGAAGACAAGTACAAGCTGGCAATGGAACTGTTTGATGTACGGATCCTGTTGGAACCGGAGATCGTGATGCTTGCCTGTGAAAATGCCACAGAGGAAGAGAAAAATCACATCAAAGAACTCTGTGACGAGGTGGAAGAATTGTATAACCAGGGGAAAAATCATATACAGAAAGATATGGAGTTTCATGAATGCATTGCGAGATGCAGCAGAAATCGTGTGATCGAAGTGCTGGTGCCTATTATCTATACGGCAGTTACCACATTTGCAAATCTGACACAGAGGAAACTGAAGCGGGAAACCATAGAGACCCATCGGGAGATCACAGATGCGATCCTTCGGGGAGACAGCATGGGTGCAAAATGTGCCATGATCATGCACCTTACCTATAACCGGCAGATGCTGGTACACTTTATGGAACAGCA
>JAEDFS010000109.1 GCA_016297895.1 Marvinbryantia sp. | reverse complement strand
CAGAAAACGGTAAATGGCATCCAGCCTCCCCGGTTCACAGGACATGGCTGCCAGATAGACCCACTGCCAGGCTTCAAAAGAGATCTTCTTCTGAATGGATCGGATCACCTTTTCTGTTTTCTCCGGATCCGCCTCCACATGAACATACTGACTGAACAGATCCTGCAGATAAACCGGCTCCAGCTCCAGGCGGATATTTTTATGACCGATCTTACTGGCCCAGGCATCGTAAATACAACTCATCATCGCTTCCAGGCTTTCACCGCAGGTAAATACTGTCATTTGCCTCACCCATTTCTTTCTCTTCCATAAATCTTCTCACGTCACACCAAAATCATCAAACAGAGACATCTGCTGAAACGTATTCTGATGAGACAGTTCCCAGTTTTCCTTTGCATTACTGCCAACCAGCTGTCTTGTGATATACTGTTCTTCCACCGGAATATGATACATCATCTTTCCGTTACAGGTAATAAAGTAGTGGGCCCTTTTCAAAACGACTCCCATCTTTTTCAGATGGGGAAAGTCCACCTTCCCATATCTTCTGGCCTGAATGATCCTTCGGGCAGACTTTGGTCCTACGCCCGGAATCCGCAGGATCACATCATAAGGTGCTGAGTTTACCTCTACCGGGAACTGTTCCAGGTGCCGAAGTGCCCAATCGCACTTTGGATCCAGCTGCTCATTAAAATCCGGTCTTTCCTCAGACAGCAGTTCGTCAGCCTGAAATCCATAATACCTCATGAGGAAATCCGCCTGATAGAGACGGTTCTCCCGAAGAAGCGGTGCAGGCGTACCGGGAACCGGGAGAGCCGGATCTTCATTCAACGGTACATAGGCGGAAAAGAATACTCTCTTCAGGTCATAATTCTGATAGAGATACTGGGTTGTCTTCACCAGCTGATAATCCGTCTCAGGGGTCGCTCCGATGATCATCTGGGTACTCTGCCCTGCAGCCGCAAACGGCCGTTTCAGATTCTCCCTTCGGATATCCGCCGGAAGCTCCAGGGTCTTCCCCACTGCGGATCTGCTTTCGTTCTCCGGAATCTGTATCGTTATTCCGCTGTTTCCATCCAGTCTCTTCTGTCCATGAAAAATACTGTTCTCCAGATAGCGGTTTCCCTGGCTTCTCTCCATTCGTGCATCTTTTCCGATCGCCAGGCGATGAGCCGCTATGGTATTCGTCATCATCCGCATGGGCTGAAGAATCATTTTGTGATTTTTATTCGGCGCCAGTTTTTTCAGGCTTTCCCCTGTGGGAAGCTCCAGATTCACACTCATACGGTCAGCCAGATACCCGGCCTTTGCCAGCAGCTCATCCGGAGCCCCGGGTATGGCTTTCATATGGATATACCCGTTAAACCGGTACACAGTTCTCAGAAGATGAAGAGTCTCACACATCCTCTCCATTGTATACGCGGGATTCTTATGGACACCGGAACTCAGAAACAGACCTTCAATATAATTTCTCTTATAAAACTCCACCGTCAGTTCACAGATCTCCCGTGGAGTGAATGCGGTCCGGACAATATCATTGGAGGAACGGTTCAGACAGTATTTGCAGTCATAGATGCAGTGATTTGTCATCAGTATTTTCAACAGGGAAATACATCTCCCATCCGAGGCAAAGCTGTGACAGATCCCGCATGCTTTGGAGTTTCCCAGGAAACCGCTCTTTCCCTTTCGATCTACACCGCTGGAGGTACAGGCCACATCGTATTTTGCCGCATCCGCAAGAATATGCAGTTTTTCCTGTAATGAAAAGTCTTTGATAATCTCCATGCCGATCCTCCTGCGCTCTATCAGAACATATGTTCTTTTTTCTTATTGTAGAACACAGTCACTCATCTGTCAAGAAAAGAAAGTGTAAAAAAATGTCCCTTCTCTCCTTTCGGATGATTCGGGACATTCTTCCTAACTTCTGTTCTGATACTTTCCGTGATACAAAAACGGCATCAGTTTATCCAGAATCTGCTTATCATCTGAGTTATAGCACAGTTTCTGCGGTTCTCTTAAGTCCAGTGCACATACCCCCAGAATGGACTTTGCATCCACCACTCTTCGTCCGCTCCCCATATCAAAGCTGGCATCAAACCGGTCGATTACATTAATAAACTGGCGTACCTGCTCTGCATCATGAAATTTCACGTAGACCTGCTGCATCCGGCATTCCTCCTCTGACTCTTCTTAAATCAGAGTATTGCCTGTTTTTTCCGGTTTAATCATTCACCGGTGTACTGAGATGGGGAACACTTTCTCAAAAGCTATGATCTACAATCTCGTAGCCCAATTTGATTTCTTTGATCTCCGTGTCCTTCCCTTCGATTCTGTTCATAAGCATTTCACATGCCATGGCACCGCATTTCTCATAGAAATAATGTACCGTCAGAAGAGGCGGCTGCAGGATCCTGGCCAGCAGTGAATCCCCATGGCCGGCTACCTGAACCTGATCCGGAACCACGATTCCCCGCTCCCGCAGACATTTCACTGCCCCTGCGGCCATTCTGTCCGTTGCACAGATCAGTCCGTCGATCTTCCCATCTTTCTTAAGAAGGTCTGCTGTCTTTTCATAGGAACCCATCTCTGAAAAAGGTGAGATCAGAAAATTGCCTTCCGCATTTTCAACTCCGGCATCCCGGAGTGCATCCAGGAATCCCCGGCACCGTTCCAATCCGACTGCCCGGTCTTCATGGACCGCACTTAAATATACAACATTTTTCCTGCCGGACTTCAAAAACCTGCTGGTCATATCATAAATGGAATGGTAATCATCATGATACACACAGCAGTAGCCGGACAGCTGCTGCCCTACAATGATCACCGGCACCTTCATTGCCTTTAAGGCCCGTTCATGCTCTTTCCAGAATACCGTTGCGCTGAAGATCACACCATCCACCTGTTTGCGATCAAAAGTTTTCAGGTATTCTACTTCTTTGTGAGGATCATTCTGGGTAACTGCCAGCAGCATCTGGTATCCGCTTTCGTTTAAGACAGAAAGGATTCCTTCTACTACCCTGCTGATGGGTTCCGACGCCAGCTTCGGTACGATCACGCCGATCATCTTCGTCTTTTTGGTACGAAGCATCTGTGCCTGAACAGAAGGCCGGTAACCCGTTTCCTCTATCACTTTCCGAATCGCTTCCCGTTTTTCCTCTGACACATATCCCTGATTAAAATACCTGGAAACAGCTGCACTGGAAACGCCCGCCATCTTTGCGATCTCTGCGATATTCATTTTTTACTCCTTATCACTGTACCGTTCAA
>JAEDFS010000108.1 GCA_016297895.1 Marvinbryantia sp. | reverse complement strand
TCCATAGCCCGGATGATCACACCCTCCTCATCAATGAGATAGGTAGTGCGTACCACACCCATGGAAACCTTGCCATAATTTTTCTTTTCCTTCCACACATCATATGCCTGAATCACAGTAAGCTCCGGGTCAGAGAGCAGCGTAAAAGGCAGTTCATATTTTGTTTCAAAATTCTTATGTGATTTTACAGAATCCCTGCTGACCCCAAGGACAACTGCACCCTTTTCCATAAACTGGGGGTAACGTTCCGCAAAACCACAGGCCTGCTTTGTACAGCCCGCCGTATTATCCTTCGGATAAAAATACAGGATTACCTTTCTCCCCCTGTATTCTTCCAATGTGTGGATGTCCCCATTCTGATCCGGCAGTGAAAATGCCGGTGCCTTTGTTCCCGTTGCTAACATCGTAAATCTCCTCCTCTTCCTTCTTCTATTTCATCAGGTATTTTTTCCCACTGCAGCCACATACACCGCACACTCATATTCCGGATCTGCGGACGGCCCCGGTACAAAACCCAACAGTTCATCCAGCAGATCCTGATCATAGGCTCCCACAGCACACACACCAAGTCGGATATTCTCCGCCGCCAGATAAAGATTTTCACAGACATGTCCGGCATCCAGAAGAATGTACTTTGCCGCTTTGAGACCGTATCTCCACTCGCAGCGATATGGTATGGCGCTCCACACGAAGAGTACCGGTGCCGTTGCTGCAAATATCTGCCCACAGAGAGCGTCTTTCAGCTCTCCTGTATACGTTTCTTCACAGACCATCCTTTCCAACAGATGAAGATCCGGCCGATAATGATACAATCCTGCCCGAATCCCTTCCACATGATTCAGGAACAGGTAGGTTTCCAGCGGATGGCGGGATCCTGCAGAGGGAACATTGCGAAACGTAATTGCCGAATCTGTCTGAACCGTATGCCTGATTCCCTGGGTTGCCCATAGCAGATATGCCAGTTCCGTCAGTGATACCGGATCTTTTGCAAACGTTCTCCTGCTGCGCCTGTCTCTGATACATGCGTTCAGATCGACTTCCATATTCAATTCTGAAAAATCTGTCGGAAGATGGATCTGTACCTCTGATCCATACACTTTTACCGGAGCAGGACCGGAGATTTTCTGCTTCTGGTCCGTGTCCTCCGCTCCAATATCGGCGCAGGAATATCCTTTCAGGACTTCTCTGTTTTTCATGATCTGATGTTTTGTTCTATCATTCATCTTCTTTTCCCCGGCATCATTTTCGTTTCCCTGATTTAGTCTAATAATTATGATACCAGGGTCAAAAGGTCTAAACCCACATGAGCTTGCTCATCGGTGGGTAAAAGACCTTGGGACCCGCCCCAAAATGAGCATAAAAGTGGGATGTTAATCCCACGATATGCGAATATGGGGTAGGATTGTGGGAGTGCGAAGCACGGAACAATCCGTAGGTATCATAGTTGGGGGCTTTTGACCCCAACATCATAATTATTATAATCATTTTTCCGATTATTGTCAGTAGAATCTCATTTTTTTCAAATACGCCACCGGCGTACCTGCCGCAAGGCGCTCTCCGAAGGAGCTTTCACCTGCGCACCTCTGCGATCCGCCGGGTACTGAAACCGTTCCATTTATTTGGGTCTATACGAAAAAACATACGCAAAAGATACAAAAAACCATGAAATGACGGCGAAAATCAGCCACTTTGGGCCTCTGCAAAAAAATGTTGTTCAAAGATACTCAAAATCAGGGAAACTCTGGGTCTCACAACAAACTTTTTCTACATAGATACAAGAAGACGGAAATTCTTCCGGTTTACTTGAGAATTTGTATCTCTCAGAAATATTTTTTTACATAGGCCCAATAGAAATCAGTTCTCTTCCTATTCGGGTTGAACTCATAAAAGCCATTACTGCACCCAATAGAAAAACTCCCAAAACGGGAGTTTTTCAGTGTCTTCATCTTTTATCAATTTTTTCCGGTCCGAAGAAACGCTTCGATTGCCTTATTGGCAAATTCCGCCGTTCCCTCGCCGCCGAACTTATCGATGTTGACTGTCATGTCCCCGCCCCCTGCATACATCATGCCAAGGGAACCCAGGATCTCATCCGTGCAGGTATAATAATGTTCTGTAATATGATCCTGCAGCTTCTTTACCAGCGCCCGGGCCTCTTCTGCCTCCGGAGCACCGGTCCTTATCTTACCGAATTCCGCAAAGATATCCATCATTTCCACATTAAGCTTCTGCTGCTCTTCCTTTGTACGGCCAACAGACTTCTTCTCATACTCCTTATAGGCATCGGTTGTCCCCCATGTGGCTTTTGCTTCCCTTGCGTACTCATCAATTTTTTTTGTATCAAATGCATCAAAACTTAATTTGCTCACCTTTTTCGCTCCTATCATTTTTATTCCACGAGCCAGGTCGATCAGATTTTCCAGGTGCTCTTTTCGAAGTTCCAGTAAATGGATCTGCTGCTCCAGAGCGCTGCTTCGGTCAAAGTTGGGATTATCCAGAATCGCAGCGATCTCTTTCAGTGGAAACTGAAGCTCTTTGAATAGCAGGACCATCTGCAGTCGTTCCAGGGCCTTATCGTCATAAAGCCTGTACCCCGCAGCGGTAACCTCTGTGGCCGGCAGAAGTCCTATCCTGTCATAGTGGTGCAGGGATCGTATACTCACCCCCGATAACTTGCTCACTTCATTTACTGTCATCATAAAGATCAAACCCTCTTTCCTGTTCGTGTTAAGCACATGATACAGTATGACATAATGTCAGGGTCAATAGTTTTTTTAAATTTTGACTTATTCTTTGACAATCTCATAGGGCAAGTCAATGATCCAACTTGTTAAGTTGCTTGTTAAGTTGCTTTTTAAGTTGCTCAAAATGCAGACCTGTCCATATTCGGAAATATAAAATCCCCTGTGATTAAACGCAGAAATATCCAACAGCGTGATTCCCCATAAGTAATCGGCCAGCAAAGCCAGTGCATCTCCGATCATCGCACTCTGCTTTCTGCCATTCATCCCAACAATGGCCCCGGACATTTTCCGTAATCGGAAAAGAGCCTGCTTCACATCATCCGTAACAAACAGATTTTGCTCACGCTCTTTCCCCTCCATCCATTTGGCAAACTGGTAAATGCTCCGAAAATCCGCCAGAGAACTCAAATAAATCTCATATTTCAGTTTTGAATATACATAAATCAGTAAATTGGTCAATACGATACCTGCCAGACCAACTGCAGCGATCCTGTTTTCAAATACAACCGCACCGATCAGAAAGACAGTCAGCAGAACCTGAAG